>JAICZB010000041.1 GCA_025933895.1 Thermoleophilia bacterium | reverse complement strand
GGCTGAGTCCTCTCAGCTCGCCAGCCGTGCTCGAGAAGCCCGCGCGTCTCCTCGACGCCCGCTGCCCAGACGCGCAGGACGTCCTCGTCCGGCAGCTCGTAGAAGCCGCCGTACTGGCCGTCCCCTGCAACCTCGCGCATCGCGGCCGGCGCGGCGGGAAGCGGCTGCAGCAGCGGCTCCTTGCGCTCCTGTGGCAGCTCGACGCCGTCGACCCGCGTCCAGGGGAAGTTCTCCATCCACGAGGCGTGGCTGGCGCCGGGGTCGAGCTCCTGCACGAGCTGCCAGACCCGCGGCCCGACCCACCAGTTGTGAAACAGCACCTCGGCGTCCTCGTGCGCGGCTCCCCATTCGCGGCGGGCCGCGTCGGCGGGAGCGTTCCCGCCGTGTCCGTTCACGATCAGGATCCGGCGGAAGCCCTGTGCACGCAGCGAGTCGAGCAGGTCCTGGACGACCGCGACGAGCGTGCCGGCGCGCAGCGTCGGCGAGCCCGGGTAAGCGCCGAAGCTCGGCGTGAGGCCGTACGGGAGGACCGGCAGCACAGGCACGCCGAGCGGCTCGGCCGCCTCCTCGGCGACGCGGCCGGCGAGGATGTTGTCCGTCTCGAGGGAGAGGTACGCGTGCTGCTCCGTCGAGCCGATCGGCAGCACGATGCGGTCGTCGCTCCGCAGGTACTCCTCGAGCTGGAACCAGTTCAGGTCGCGGACGCGCACTCCGGCAGAATTGCAGGCGGATGATCGACGCGCGCTGTGCGATGATCCGGCGTCGTGAGCGCCGTCGTCCCGCACGAGCACGAGCAAGAGTTCGAGGAAGAGGAGGAGCTCCCGGCCTGGAGCCTGCCGGCCGAGGCCGTCGACCGGATCCGCGTGCCGGTCACGCTGCCGGAGCAGGTGACGCGTGAGTGGGCGTGGGGCGGCTCGACCGGCGCCGGCGTCCGCGTCTGCATCCTCGACAGCGGCATCGAGCTCGACCATCCGCTCGTCGGTCGCGTCGACAACTCGGTCGCGGTCGTCCGGGACGAGGACGGTGTACTGCAGGTCGTCGAGGACGGCGAGGGCGACCTCTGCGGCCACGGCACCGCCTGCGCCGGAGTCGTGCGGGCGCTGGCCCCCGACGTCGAGCTGACGAGCGTGCGGGTTCTCGGCGCCGGCTACACGGGCGGCGGCGAGATCCTGTTGCACGGGCTCGGCTGGGCGATCGAGCAGGGCTTCCCGATCGTGAACATGAGTCTCTCGACGACGCGGACGAAGTACGTCGAGCGGCTGCACGAGCTCGCCGACCGGGCGTACTTCCGGCGCGTCCTGCTCGTCGCGTCGGCCCACAACATGCCGGTCGAGAGCTTCCCGTGGCGCTTCGCGAGCGTCATCTCCGTCGGCAGCCACGAGGAGAGCGACCCCCTGACCTTCTACTACAACCCGAATCCGCCGGTCGAGTTCTTCGGCCGCGGGCTCGACCTCGACGTCGCGTGGCTCGGCGGCGGCACGCTCCGCTGCACCGGCAACAGCTTCGCGACGCCGCACATCGCCGCCGTCGGCGCCCTCATCCTCGGCAAGCATCCCGACCTGACGCCGTTCCAGCTCAAGAGCGTGCTCTACCAGACGGCATCGAACGCGAGAGGCGGCGCGTGAGCGACCTCGAAGCTGCGGTCGCGGCGGGCGTCCTCGGGGCTGACGAGGCGCACCGGTCGCTCCTGCAGGCGACGGTCGAGGTGGCGCGCGCGATCTTCGGCGCCAAGGCCGCCTCCGTCTTCCTGCTCGACGAGGAGGCGGAGGAGCTCGTCTTCGAGGCGGTTGCCGGGGAAGGAGAGGACGAGCTGATCGGGATGCGGTTCCCGGCGGGCAACGGGATCGCCGGCTGGGTGCTCACGACGCGACAGCCGCTCGTGGTCGACGACCTCAGCTCCGACACGCGCTGGTCTCGCTCGCAGGCGGAGTCGACGGGGTACGTGCCGAAGAGCATGATGGCCGTGCCGCTCCTCGTCGAGGAGCGCGCGCTCGGCGTGTTGTCCGTGCTCGACCGGCCGCCGGAGTCGAGGGTGCGGTTGAGGGAAGTGGACATGCTCGGGCTGTTCGCGAACCAGGCCGCGATCGCGCTCGATCTGCTGCAGCGCGCGCGCCGGGCACGCGAGGCGCTCGCGGGGGAGGGCCGGCTCGCGCCGCTTGCACGCGTGGCCGCCCGCCTCGAGGAGGACGAGCGCGACGCCGCGTTCGAGCTGCTCCGGGCGTTCGAGCGCGTCCTGGTCGAGACGTCGGATTAGCCGAGCAGCGCACCGGCGGGCAGCCGCGACATCACGACGTTCTCGGCGGCTGCGAGGGTCGGCGCGTGGCCGGTCACCGCGGCGAGGAAGTCGTCCCGCTCGACCGCATAGAGCTGGAGCGGCTCGACCGCTCGCACCGTCGCCGTTCTCGGCACGTCGCGGAGCAGCGCGATCTCGCCGAAGAAGTCGCCGGGCTCGAGCTCGCGGGTCGCCCCGTCGTCGAGATGCACGGCCGCGCGCCCCGCGGCGATGACGTAGAAGTGGCGGCCGGCCTCGCCGCGTGAGACGACGACCTGTCCGGTCGGCGCCGAAACGGCGGTGGCGGCGGACGCCAGGCGCTCGAGCACCGGCTCCGGCAGATGAGCGAAGATCTCGATCCTCCGCAGCAGCTCGAGCGGCTCCTCTGCCACCGACGCCTCGGCATCGATCCGACGCAGACTCGGCCAGAGCGGCACGAGCAGGACGGGCAGGAAGGCGCCTGTCGCGAGGAGCGCACCTCGCGCGCCCAACCAGCTCACGAGTCCCGGCGCAACCAAGGCGCCTACGGCCATTCCCGCGAGCATCAGGCTCTCGAGGACGGCGAAGACGCGGCCTAGGACAGCGTTCTCAGCGGACCGTTGCAGCAGCGTGACGCTGGTGACCTGGACGAGGATCGCGGCCGTGCCGATGACCCCCAGGAGGAAGAGTGCCGGCGCCAGGGTCGACAGGGCGGCGGCGAGGCAGAGCGGGATTCCCCAGAGCAGGATCCCGAGACCGAACCCTCCTGCCAGCCTGCGCCGGGCCGCAATGGCCGCGACCACGAAGGCGCCGGCCACGCTGCCGACGCCCATCGCCGTGTTGAGCCAACCGTAGCCCGCGTTGCCGGCGTGGAGGAGCCGTAGCGCGAGCACCACGAGCAGCACCTCGAGCGCCCCGTAGACGATCTCCTCCGCCGTGGTCAGGCCGACCACGACGCGGAGCGCGGGTGTGCGCCACACCGTTGTCCAACCGGCCATGAGCTCCGGTAGGAGCTTCGGTCGCTCGGCCCGCTGCGGCGGGTCGTCGCGCGGTACCCGGAGGACGAACGCGGCCGACCACAGGAAGAGCGCCCCGTTCAGCGCGAAGACCGCGGACGGGGTGCTGAGCGCGAGGAGGACTCCGCCGATCGCGGGTCCCGCGAACATCCCCACGCTCGAGATGGTGTTGCCGACGAGGTTCGCCGCGGTCAGCTCGTCCGGTGTCTCGACGAGCGAGGGCAGGAGCGCCGCCTGCGCAGGTGAGTACGAGCCGGAGATCACCGTGGACATGACCGCGAGGGCGTAGACGATGTACGGGCTGCTGCCGGCGCTCGCGGCCGCGGTCATCGCCGCGAAGATGCCGCAACGGACGAGGTCGCCGCTGAGCATGAGCTGCCGCCGCGACCAGCGGTCGGCCAGCACGCCGAGCCACGGCGCCGCGAGCGCCGCGAGCGCCATCCGCGCGAAGAACAGGATTCCGACCGCGCGCGCGCCGCCCGAGTGGTACGCGTACACGGGCAGCGCGACCGCGTAAGCCCACGTCCCGAGCGTCGAGCCCAGGCCTGCGAGTTGGATACTGCGAACCCGGGGGTTGGCGAAGACCCTCGCGAATGCGCGCAGCGATGCGGCGTAGCGGCTCATCCGGAAGAGGATCGCAGGCTGTGTTGCGAATTTGAAGGGGCAGTGGGAAGATTCGTGCCCCCAGGTCCGTCTAGTGAAATGACAGCGCCGGAGCGGCGTGAAGAATTCCGAAGGAGGAGCAATGTCGGACGAACTGCACAAGGACGAGGACACCGAGGTCGAGGCCCATATGCCGCGTCAG
Source organism: Thermoleophilia bacterium (assembly GCA_025933895.1). Lineage (GTDB taxonomy): Bacteria > Actinomycetota > Thermoleophilia > Gaiellales > Gaiellaceae > Palsa-739. The sequence goes on along the minus strand of JAICZB010000041.1, from coordinate 8,463 downwards.
GGCTCTCCGCGTCAGGGCTCCCCGCGTCAGGGCGCGAACATGGAGCCGACCGACGAGCACGAGACCGACGACGAGGTCGAGGCTCACGTCCGTCAGTCGAGCCCGCGTCAGGCCAGCCCGCGCCAGGGCTAGGAGCAACCCAGCTTCACGAAAAGGCCCGGCTCTGCCGGGCCTTTTCGTGGTCCCCGACGGTCGGTCCTCGACAGCCGGCCGGGGCTGTGGAAGATTTCGATTGCAGGGTTCGTCTAGTGAGGTGACAGCGCCGAAACCGGGCGTCGAGAATTTTCCCAAGGAGGAACCGGTGGACGAGCAGCACAAGGGCGAAGAGCCCGAGATCGAGGCCCATTCCAGGCAGGCCGTGAACCTCGAGCCGGTCGCCGAGGGCGACGACGACAACGACGTCGAAGCCCACGTCCGCCAGTCGAACGTGCGGATGGACTCACCGCGCCAGGCCTAGGAGTCCCCTGACCACCCAGGTTGTTCTGACCGTCACGCGAAGGCCCGGCTCACGCCGGGCCTTTTCGTGCGTCGGCCTGCGAGCAGCTAGAGCGCGCGAGCCGCAGCCTCGGCTGCCGCGACGAGCCGGTCGGCTTCCTCGACCCGCACATCGCCCGGCAGCGCCGTGAGGTTGACCGCGACGAGCTCTCGCGCCCCGCGGGCTACGGCCGCCGCGAGGGCGGCCGCTGCTGCGACGTCGGCGTGGACTCGCGGCTCGACACGCGCTCCCGCCGCGGCGCACAGCTCCGCCAGGTCGGCGGCGAGCCGGCCCAGCGCGAGCGGGGGCTCGGCGGCGGCGGCGGTGATGCGCCCCAACGACCAGTCACGCTGCTCCGGTCTCGCCGTCTCGTCGGCGGCGGCCCTCGCTTCGAGGGCCGTCCGGTAGGCCTCCGCATCCTCGTCGACGAGGTGCGCTGCCCGTTCGCGCAGCGCTTCCGCCTGGGCCGCGACGCCCGCGGCGTCAGCCCAGCTGTCCGGAGAGAGCCGCGCGGCCATCTGCACGACGGCTGCGGCAGTCGCGAGCGCTACGGCAAGCGCGGAGCCGGCACCGGGAACCTCTCGGGGCGCTGCCAGCTCCTCGAGGAGTGCGGGGAGGGAGAGTCCGGTGAGCACCGCCGCAGTGTCTCACCGGCGAACGTCCCGCGTGGATCAGACCGCCTCGAGGAGCTGGCGCAGCCGTGACACGATGAACGGCGAGGGCTCGTAACCGGCAGCGGCCACCGCACGTTCGAGGTCGGCCCGGAGCTGGAGCCGGAACGCGGCGTCCTGCTCGGCCCGCGCGACGAGCTCATCGAGAGCCGCCCGCGCAGCCGGCAACTCCTGTGCAGCCCGCACCCAGCCTTCGGGTGCAGGCGGAAGGAGGCGTAGCAGCCGGCCGATCCGTTCCTCGTCGAATCCGTTCATCTCACTACTCATGACGGGCGAGAGGGCTAACTCCTTCCATCGAGCTCAGTACGAACTTTGTCGAGGCATCTGGAGATCCGGCTGGCGATGGTGCCGGCCGGGAGTTCGAGGTGGTCGCCGATCGTGCGATAGCTCTCGTCCCGGCAGAAAAAGCGGTCGAGAATCTCGCGGCACGGGTCGCCCACCTTGTCCAGCGCCGCGCGCACGGTCATCGCATCGTCGAGGGTCGAGAGCACGTCGTCCACCTCGCGCTCGTCCGGATCCACGTCGGACGGCGCATCGCGCGCGAGCAGGCGCAGCTTGTCGATGCAGAGGCGGCGGGTCAGCTGCGCGAGCCACGGGCGGACTGCATCGTCGCTGCGCAGATCGGCCAGCCGTTCGTAGGCGCGGGCGAAGACCTCCTGGAAGACGTCCTCCGCGTCGTGCTCCGCGAGGCGGAAGCCCCGGCTGCAGATCGCAAAGACGTAGCGTGAGAAACGCTCCACGAACTCGTTCCAGGCGTCGGGATCGCCCGCGCGGCAGCGCGAGACGAGCTGTGCATCGGTCTCCTCCACGGCCATGGACTCGGAAGATACGACTTTGCGGGGAAAAGGTCAGCCCAGGATCCGATCGAGCGCCGCCACGAGCAGCTCGGAGTGCTCGTCCGAGAACACGAGCGGCGGCCGGATCTTGAGCACCTCGTCGTCCCTGCCGGTGCGTCCCACGAGGATCCCGTCCTCGCGCAGGGCGTCGGCGGTGTCACCCGCGAGCTCGCCGCTCGAGAGCTGGACTCCGGCGAGGAGACCCGCGCCGCGTACCTCGACGACGTCCGCCTTGCCGAGGCTCTCGATTGCCGCGCGCAGGCGCGCACCGACGGCTTCCGCACGCTCCGGCAGCCGTTCGTCCTCGAGCACGTCGAGCACGGCGAGCGCGGCGCTCGCCGCGACGGGGTTGCCTCCGAAGGTGGAGAATGTCGTGCCCGCGTACGAGAAGCGCTCCGCGAGCTCCCGCCGCGTCACGACCGCCGCGACGGGATAGCCGTTGCCCATCGGCTTGCCTAGCGTCACGACGTCGGGCGCGATGCCGTGCCGGGCGAAGGACCAGAGCTCGGGGCCGAGCCGGCCGTGGCCGGCCTGCACCTCGTCAGCGACGTAGAGCCCTCCCGCAGCGTGAGTCCGATCCACGAGCAGGCGCAGCTCGGCGGCTCTGGGCGAATAGATCCCGTCGCTCATGAGCGATCCGTCGAGGAAGGTAGCGGCGAGACCACCGTCGAGCCCGGCGAGCGCGGCGTCCAGCGCCGCGGCGAGCTCGGCTCCGCTGCCCGGCGGCGGGATGCGCGCCACGTGGACGGCGCGTGTCTGCGGCGGCCACTCGGCGGGGGAGAGCGCGGTCGTCGCCGCGGTGACGCCGTGATATGCGTGTTCCGTCACGAGCGCGCCGCCGTTACCGGTCACGTCCGCCGCGAGCCGCCAGGCGACGTCGTTCGCCTCACTGCCTGAGTTGACGAGCAGCACCGTGTCGAACCGCGTATCGGCCGGGAACGTCGCGAGCAGGCGCTCGGCGAGCTCGACGAGCGGATCCGCGAGATAGCGCGCGTTGAGGGCGCCGAGCCGCGTCTGGCGGACGACGGCTTCGGTCACGCGCGGGTGCGAGTGGCCGACGACCGGGACGTTGTTGTAGGCGTCGAGGAGCCGGCGGCCGTCGGGCTCGTGGATCCAGACGCCCTCGGCGCGGGCGGCGTGGACGGGCCGCGAATAGGTGAGCGGCGTCAGTAGAGCGCCGAGCGCGTCGTCTCGGCGTGCGGCGAGCGTCGGGGTCGCGGCCGCGCGGCCGCTCGCGCCGAGCTCGCGTGCGACCTCCTCCGGGCCGAGCTCGTCGAACAGCTCGAGCAGGCGCCACGAGTCGTCGTCCCACGCCTCGATGTAGGCCGCGTTCTCGGGGTAGCGGCGCGTGCGCCAGGCGCTGATCGAGACGATCGCCGTCAGCCGGGCCGCCACGAGGTCGCCCATCAGCTCGAGTTCGAGCGGATCGAGCGGGAGACGGGAGGCGAAGCCGTCCAGCGCGACCCGCGCGACCCGGAACGCATCGTCGAGCGGGCGCCCGCGCAGGAGCGACGCGAGCGCGACGGCCACGTCGGCCGCGAGCGCGGTGTGGCAGCAGTCGCCGAAGTCGAGGATCCCCGCGACTCGGTCGCGCTCGTCGAGCAGGAGGTTGTCGAGGTTGAAGTCGCCGTGCACGACCTGGGCGCGCAGCCGTCCCCACTCCGGCAGGACACGCTCGTCGAACCCGTCGAGCGCACGCGAGACGAGCGACCGGCGGTCCGGCTCGGCGATCTCGTCGAGCAGCGGACGCAGCCGCGGCGCGGCCCGCACGTCCCACAGCAACTCGCGGCCCGCCGCAGGGTGGAAGAACGACCGGAGCGCGAGGCAGAGGCGGGCGTGCGTCGCGGCGATCTCGCGCACCGCGGCGTCTCCGAGCTCCGGCCCGCCTTTGTGGCCGTGACACCGCTCGAAAAGCCGCACGTGATGGCCGTCGAAGGTCGCGCGTGGCGCGAGCGGACGGGCGACGGGCAACCCGGGATCGACGGCGGCGATGTGTGCGATCGCGGCCTCCTCGAAGTCGAGCAGGGACTCGTCCTCGCCGCTGTTCGAGATCTTGAGCACCCCGCCGCCCGTCGCTCCGTCGTCCAGGAGAAACGCCTGATCCCGCTCGCTGCCGAGATCGGACGCGGTTCCGTGGATGCCGAACACCACCGCGGCGATGTCCGTCACCTCGTCGGTGGTGAACCGCGGCGGCGTGGAGTCGAGGACGGAGGCCACTTCGGAAGATCGTAGGCGTTCGAAAATCCCTCGTCCGAGCGAAACGTCTCCCCCTTTAGCGGGAGGATCGCGGTGCGATGGCCACCTACGTTCCGGCGACTGGTTTTGCGGCTATGGCGGCTCGTTCTGCGGCATCAGGGCGGTCGCGACAAGGAGGTAGACGTGGGGGCCAACCTCACCATTCGCGACGCTTCTCGTTTTCGGCTCTGGCAAGTGGGTCTTCTCACGCTCGTCCTGGCGACGGCGCTCGGCATGATCCGCTCGGGCGCCTCGTGGGGCTCTTCGGCGTACGACCCGTCGGGCGACCCGTACTCGATGCAGAACATCACAGCTGCCGATGGGGTGCAGTCGTGGTGGAACGCAGGATTCAGCGGCAAGGGCGTCGACGTCGCGGTCATCGACACCGGCGTTGCTCCCGTCGCCGGCCTCGACGGGCCGGGCAAGGTGATCAACGGGCCGGATCTCTCGCTCGAGTCTCAGAGCCCGAGCCTCCGGAACCTCGACACGAACGGCCACGGGACCTTCATGGCGGGCCTCATCGCGGGCAATGACGGACAGCCGGGCGGCTACCGCGGCGTTGCCCCCGATTCGCGCATTCTCTCCGTCAAGGTCGGAGTGGCGGACGGCGGCGTCGACGTGAGCCAGGTCATCGCCGCGATCGACTGGGTGGTTCAGCACCGGCACGACAACGGGCTGAACATCCGGGTCATCAATCTTTCGTACGGCACGAACTCGACGCAGCCATACGGCATCGATCCGCTCGCGTATGCCGTCGAGCAGGCCTGGAAGGCGGGCGTCGTCGTCGTCGCCGCCGCCGGCAACTCGGGGTACCAGAACGGGACGGGCGCTCACGGTCTGGCCGACCCGGCGTACGACCCCGAGATCGTCGCGGTCGGCGCGGCGGACACGATGGGCACGGCCAGCTCGTCGGACGATCAGGTCGCGTCGTTCTCGGCCGGGTCGGCGAGTTGCAGCAGCGCGTGCCGCGGCCCGGACCTGCTCGCGCCCGGCGCGCACATACAGGGCCTCCGCGTCCCCGGTTCCTACATCGACCAGAACAACCCTGCCGGCGTTTTGAGCGACACCTACTTCCGCGGCAGCGGCAGCTCCGAGGCGACGGCGTTCGTCTCGGGAGCGGTTGCCGATCTGCTCCAGCGCTACCCGGACCTCACGGCCGATCAGGTCAAGCAGATGCTGATCACGAGTTGCGACAAGCTGCCGACCTACAACTGGAAGCAGCGGGGATGCGGCGAGCTCGACATGACCAAGCTGCTTTCTGCGCCGGTGGCGCCGGACCTCACCGCGAAGCAGTACCTCAACCGCTGGGGTGTGAAGTCGCTTTCGACCGGCACCGGCTCGCTCGAGGCCTCACGCGGCACCGACCACATCTCGATCGGCGGCGTCGTCCTCCAGGGTGAGCGGGACATCTTCGGCATGCCCTTCGACTCGGCGCGCCTCGCGGCGCTCGAAGCGGCCGGCTCGAGCTGGTCCGGTGGGACCTGGAACGGCTCATCCTGGTCGGGCAGCTCGTGGAGCGGCTCCTCGTGGTCGGGCAGCTCGTGGAGCAGCCTGATCTGGAGCGGGTCGTCGTGGTCGGGCAGCTCATGGAGCGGCTCTTCCTGGTCCGGAAGTTCTTGGAGCGGCTCGAGCTGGAGCGGCTCGAGCTGGAGCGGCAGCAGCTGGTCGGGTGGGTCATGGCTCGGGGCGAGCTGGGGCTGACCCCTCAGGTACGAGGCCGATGATCCGCGGCCGGCCTCGCTCCGAATCGCCCGCGCCGAGCGAGGCCCCGCGCCCGCTCGGCGCAGCTGTGCGCGAGGCGCTGCACGGGCCGCTGCGCGTCTGGATCTTCAACTGCGCCCTCGCTCTCGTCTGCGCGCTCGTGTGGTCGTTCGCGGTCGGCCGCTTCGGCGAGCCGTCGTTCGTGCACGGCCCGCGCCTGTCGTGGTGGGCGATCGCCCTTGCCTTCTACTTCGCCGAGGTCGTCGTCGTCCATCTCCAGTTCCGCAAGCAGGCGCACACGCTCTCGTTGACCGAGATCGGCCTCACGCTCGGCCTGCTGCTCGGCGCGCCTGCCGGTCTCCTGCTCGGTCAGCTTGCCGGCACCATCGTCGCCCTCGTCGTCAACCGATGGAAGAGCCAGCGCCAGCTCGTCAGGCTCGCGTTCAACCTGGCCGAGCTGCCGCTCTGCAGCGGGATCGCGCTCGTGATCTTCCGCTCCCTCGCCCGGTCCGGCGACTCGGCGCCCCGCGTCTGGGTGCTCGTTCTGTTCGCCTGCGCCGTCGCGCACATCGTCGGAATCCTGCTCGTGTCGGCCGTGATCGCCATCGCGGAAGACCGCTTCCACGCGCCGCAGCTCCTGCAGACCCTCCTCACCTCCACGGCTGGAGCGCTCGCGACTGCCTCACTCGGTCTCGCGGTCGTCGAGCTGCTCGAGGTCCGACCTTCCGCGGTGCTCCTGCTCGTCGTCCCCATCCTCACTTGCGCACTCTTCTTCCGCGGGTATATGGCGCAGCGCGAGCAACGGGAGCAACTCGAGTTCCTCTACGAGTCGATGCGGGCGACCCAGGGAGCGCCGGAGTTCGGGCTGGCGGTCGGACAGCTTCTCGTCGCGGCGCGCAGGCTGCTCCGGGCGGAGTACGCCGAGATCCTTCTCTTCCCGGCTTCGGAGGGGGAAGGGCCGCTGCGGAGCGTCAGCGGTGCCGAAGGAGAGTTGCTCATGCATCCGGAGGAGCGGTTTGCGCCCGAGGACGCCCGCGCGTTCAGGGCCTTCGCCTCGACCAAGAGAGCAATGCTGCTGACGCGGCGCCGCACCGTACACGGGTTCGACGCCTTTCTCGACTCACGGGGGCTCGAGGATGTGATCGTCGGCCCGCTACGCGGCGAGAACCGGACTCTCGGGCTGCTGATCGTCGGCGAGCGCGCCGGCGACGTCAGTACGTTCAGGGACGCCGACGTCGAGGTCTTCGAGACCTTCGCCGGCCATACGAGCATCCTGCTCGAGAACGGCCGGCTCGAGCACTCGCTCGCGCAGGTGACGCAGCTCAAGGAGCAGCTGCGGCACCAGGCGTATCACGACAGCCTCACGGGCCTGCCGAACCGGGTCCATCTGCTCGAAGCCGTGGAGCACGAGCTCGCACACGGCACGGGCTCGGCGGCGGTCCTCTACCTCGACCTCGACCGCTTCAAGACCGTCAACGACACGTGGGGCCACAGCGCCGGCGACGAGCTCCTCACCGAGTTCTCCCAGCGCCTCGGCGCCTCGATCCGCGCCCAGGACCTCGCTGCGCGGATCGGAGGCGACGAGTTCGCGGTGCTCGTCCGCGAGGCGGACGCCGAGGCGGCGGTCACCGCCGCACGGCGCATGCTGGACGAGATCGACGGGACGTACGCCCTCGGCTGCGGCGACGTCGCCTGCCACGTGAGCGTCGGCATCGCTGTCGGCGCCGGCGGCATCACGAGCGGCGAGGACCTCATCCGCAACGCCGACATCGCGATGTACAGCGTCAAGCGGTCGGAACGCCCCTACACGCTCTACGAGGCGGACCTGCACGAGAAGCTCCGCGCCCAGCGTCAGCTCGCCCTCGACCTGGAGGCCGCGCTCGAACGCCGCGAGATCCTCGTCCACTACCAGCCCGTCGTGCGGCTGTCGGACGGGCGGATCGAGGGCTTCGAGGTGCTCGCCCGCTGGCCGCACCCGACCCGTGGTCTCCTGAGCGCGGCGGACTTCCTGCCCGCAGCGGAGGAGGCCGGCCTGACGGTCGAGCTCGGGCGTCTCGTGCTCCAGCGGGCTCTCGAGGCTGCCCGGCGCTGGCCCGAGAGGCTGACCATCTGGCTCAACCTCGCGGCCGCCGAGCTCGCCAACGAGCGGCTCGTGGACACGCTCGCCGAGGCGCTCAAGGGCTACGGCATCGAGCCGAGCCGCCTCGTGATCGAGGTGACCGAGTCGGGCGTCATCCAGGGCAGCGACGGCGCCCTCGTCGCGATGCGTCGGCTGCGAGAGCTCGGAGTAGGGCTGACGATCGACGACTTCGGGACGGGCTACTCGTCGCTGAGCCGTCTCGCCGAGTTCCCGATCGAGTCCCTGAAGATCCCGAAGCCGTTCGTCGACAAGCTTCTCGGCGAGGATGCCGACGAGGCGTTCGTCGACGCCATCCTGCGTCTCGCCGACTCGCTGGGCCTCTCGGCGGTGGCCGAGGGCATCGAGCATCGTGCGCAGGCGGATCGCCTGCGTCAGCTCGGCTGCCGGCTCGGGCAGGGATATCTC
>JAICZB010000190.1 GCA_025933895.1 Thermoleophilia bacterium | reverse complement strand
GGTGTCGTGCTCGCCGCGAGCTACGAGGCGAAGGCGTACGGGATCCGGACCGCGATGGGCGGACGCCAGGCGCGCCGCCTCTGCCCCGATGCGATCGTCGTGCCGCCGCGGTTCTCCGCGTACACCGAGGCGAGCCGGGCGATGTTCGCCGTCTTCGAGGACACGTCGCCGGTGGTCGAGGGGCTGTCGATCGACGAGGCCTTCCTCGACGTGCGCGGGATGGAGCGGATCGCCGGCACGCCGGAGCAGATCGCGGTGCGCCTGCGCGCGGCGGTACGGGAGCGCGTCGGGCTGCCGGTGACGGTGGGCGTCGCGCGCACGAAGTTCCTCGCGAAGGTCGCGAGCGGGGTCGCGAAGCCCGACGGGCTCCTCGTCGTGCCCGCCGACCGCGAGCTCGCATTCCTCCACCCGCTGCCGGTCGAGTGCGTCTGGGGAGTCGGGCCGGCGACGGCACGGCGGCTGCAGGCGTGGAACGTCCGCACGGTCGGCCAGCTCGCCGGGCTGTCGGAGTCGACGCTCGTCGCGATGCTCGGCCGCGCCGCCGGTCGCCAGTTGCACGCGCTCGCGCACAACCGCGACTTCCGCCGCGTCGAGCCCGGCCGGAGGCGCGGGTCGATCGGCTCGCAGCGCGCGCTCGGCCGCGGCCGGCATACGGCGGAGTCGATCGACGCCTCCCTCGTCGCGATCGTCGACCGGGTCACACGGCGGATGCGCACGGCGCGCCGTGTCGGCCGGACGGTCGTGCTGCGCATCCGCTTCGGAGACTTCGAGCGAGCCACGCGCTCGCACACGCTTCCGTTCGCAACGGCAAGCACACAGGCGATCCTCGCAACCGCCCGTGCTTTGCTCGCGACCGCGACACCGCTGATCGAGCGGCGCGGGATCACGCTCATCGGCTGTGCCGTGGCCATGCTCGAGGACGCCCGGACGCGGCAGCTCCTCCTCGGGCCGGACGAAGCGCTCGACGCCGCGGTCGACACGATCCGCGACCGGTTCGGCAGCGCGGCGATCGTTCGGGCCGTGCTGCTCGGCCGCGATACCGGCTTCTCTATGCCACTGCTGCCGGACTGAGGATCCGCGAGTACACGTTCCCATCGATGTTGCCGCCGCTGACGATGCAGACGCAGCGATCGTCCCGCCTCAGCGCGGCCGCGAGGGCGAGCGCGCCGGCTCCCTCCGCGACCACGTGCACGCGGGAGGCCAGGAGTCGCACGGCCTCCTCTACCTCGGCGAGCGGCACCGCGACGGCCTCGTCGACGAGCTCGCGAGCGTGCTCCCACATCCCGGGGAGCAGCGCCCGCCCGCCGGCGCCGTCGATCCACGAGGGGAGAAACTCGATCTCGCTCGGCTCGCCCGCAGCGAACGCTGCGGCGAGGGGCGCCGCAGTCTCCGGCTCCGCGGTCACGACGTTCACCTCGGGGCGGAGCGCCTTGATCGCGCTCGCAATCCCGGTCGCCAGCCCGCCGCCACCCCACGGGATGACGACCGAGTCGAACTCCGGGGCATCCTCCGCGAGCTCGAGCCCGATCGTCCCGTTCCCTGCCATCACGGCTTCGTCGGCGACCGGATGGACGAACAGTCCCTCGACTCCGTCCCGGCCGCGATCGAGCATCGCCTGCCACCACTCCTCGTGCGTCACGGGCACGACCACCCCGCCGAGGGCCTCGACGCGGTCGAGCTTCGCGCGCGGTGCTCCCTCCGGGCAGATTACGCGGGCCGGGACGCCGGCCTCGCGGGCCGCCCACGCGACACCTTGTGCCATGTTCCCGGCGCTCGCGGTGACCACGCCGGCCGCAACCTCCTCCGGGGAGGCCGCCCGCACCGCGGACAGCGCGCCGCGCAGCTTGAAGGAGCCGACCGGCTGCAGGCACTCGAGCTTCAGCCGAATCCGCTCGTCCGTCCCGAAGGAGACCAACGGCGTGCGGAGGACGTCGTCGCCGATCCGCTCGCGCGCGCGGCGGATCTCCTCGAGCGGGATCATCGGCGGCCAGCGCAACGGCCGGTAGCAGCTACCTTCACGAAAGCGTGACGGCGCCGGCCCGCTCCCCTACCGGGCCCGGCACCGATTCGTGAGGGAGGCGACACGGTTCCGTAGAGGTAGCTGCTACCGGTCTCAGTCGGACTCTTTGGCGAGCTCGGTCAGGTCCGTGCGGACCGTCCAGAGCTCGGGAAACATCTTGTGCTTGATCAGCCCAGCGAGGAGCTCGACCGGCGTGCCCTGCGTGCCGACGACGTCCTCGCCGATCACGCGGCCGACCATCTTCACGTGCCGGAAGCGCCACACGCCGACCTGCTCGTCCCAGTCGATCAGCGCCTCGGCGAGCTGGTACAGGTCTTCGTGCTCGCGCCCCTGCGTGTAGACCTCGAGCAGCGACAGCCCGCGCTCGCGCCGCAGCGCGTCGAACGCGGCGTAGAGGCCGGGCGAGACCTGCCGGATCCCGCGGAATCCGGGTGAGTCGAACCCCGAGCCGTGGCCGAGCACGCGGCGCACCTCCTGGTACTCCCACGGCGACATCAGCTCGAGGTGCTCGAGGAACGAGACGACGTAGCGCATCGCGTGGTTCGCCCGCCCGAGCAGCCGCAGCGCGCCGGCGACGTCGCGCGCGTCGATCAGCCGCGTCGCCTCCTCAACCTCCATCCATGCGTGCTTGAGCCAGATCTCCGACGACTGGTGGACGCTCTGGAAGAGGAGCTCGTCGCGGTGCACCCACTCGTCAGGCCCCTTCTGGAGTGCGAGGAGCTCGTCGGTGCGAAGGTAGCGCTCGTAGTCGCTCGCGCCCCCGCCGGGCAGGATCGGCGCGAACTCCTCCTCGTTGCCGTGCGGGGCTTCCACGACGGCGAATCTACTGGAAGATCTGCATGGGAAGGCCCGCGAGCGGGACCCCGCCGTCCTCGGTGACGAGCCACGTGTCCTGCATGTAGAGGCACTCCACACCGTCAGCCGCGATCGCGTGCGGGTGCATCGAGAAGACCATGCTCGCGGCCAGTTCCGTGTCGATTCCCTCGCCGATCTTCGGGTGCTCGATCATCGTCATTCCGATCGAGTGGCCCGTGACGTGGCCGAGGTGGTAGCCGCGTTGCGTGAAGCCGGCCGACACAGCGCGGTGGACGTCGTGCGCGGTGGCGCCTGCGCGAAGAGCCGCCTGCGCGACCTCGTAGTACTCCTCGTACGCCTCGAGCATCTTCTTCACCTCGTCGCTCGGGGTGCCGAGCGCGCGCGAGACCTCGACCCAGTGACCGCCCGGCCCCGCGATCTCGAGCGAGGGGATCGTGAACTCGCCGAAGACGGTGTCGTCGCGGGCGATCGCGAATTCGGCGCCGACGAGGACCATGTTCATCGTCAGCCGCCCGCAGCCGCGCTCGACGAAGAGCCTCTCGGCCGGGGAGAGCACGCCCGCCGCGTTGCGGCCCGGCGCCCAGGCTTCACGAAAGGCGTGGAAGCCGGCGAGGTTGATCTCGACGCTCTCGCGCACCGACACGAGCTCGGCCTCCGACTTGACGGCGCGCGCGAGGTCGAACTCGACGTCCCACGGGACGAGCTCGGCCGCGCCCGCGAGCGCGGCGTAGTCGCGCACCGTCATCACGTAGTCGAGCCCGTACACGCCCACCCGCTGCCCGCGCAGCCGCTCGCCTAGCCACTCCCCCGGCCGGTCGGCGAAGACCTGGTCGGCGATCTGAGAGTCGCCGTGCTCGCCGACGTAGTGGGCCTCGGCCGGGAAGACGATCGCCGGCTCGCCCTCCAGCGGCACGAGGACGTACGCGTAGCGGTGGACGATCTGGAAGCCGGAGAGGTAGGTGACCGCGCCCTCGAAGCCCGTGTATTCGGAGCCGCAGACGAGCGCGGCGTCGAGGCCGTGCCGCTCGAGCGCCTCCCGAACCCGCGCGTGCCTCGCGGTCAGCTCTCCGTCCACGAGGCCTCCACCCCCTTCACGAGCGCCTGGATCGCGGAGTTGAGCGGCGTCGGTACGCCGCCTTCCCGACCGAAGCGGACGATGCCGCCGTTGAGGTAGTCCACCTCGGTCGGTCGTCGCGCCTCGACGTCCTGGAGCATCGACGCCTTGTGGTCGTAGGCGACGTCCCTGCGCGCCGCGTGGTCGATCAACTCCTCGGGGTCGGCGTCGAGCTCGATCCCCTGAGCCGCGGCGACCGCCTTTCCCTCGTCGACGAGGTCGGTCACGAGCGCTCGCAGGTCCGGCCGCTCGCAGACGCGCCCGTGCGTGAGGCCGGTGAGCGCGCCGATCGGGTTCGTCGACGCGTTGAAGATGACCTTGAGCCACTGCGGCCCGCGTGCGTCGTCGACGGCCTCCGCAGGCATCCCGGCGCGCGTGCACGCGTCGGCGAGGCGCTCGACCTCGGCCGTCGGCGTTCGCGCGTCGTACGGGCCGAGTGTCGTGTCGCCTTTCACGTCCCATTGCACGTGGCCCGGCTCGAGCAGCTTCCCGGCCGGGAAGGTCGTGCCGCGAATGACGTGCTCGACGTGCTCGGCGAGCGTCTCCTCGTTGCCGAGTCCGTTCTGGACGGTGGCGACGCAGCCTTCGGCGAAGGCATGGGCAGTCGCGGCGATCGCCGGACCCGTGTGCATCGCCTTCGTCGCCACGATGCCGAAGTCGCACGGCGGGATCGCTGCGGGATCGCTCGTCCCTCGCGGGTGGCCTACCACCTCGCCGGCGCCGGAGAGCCGCAGCCCGTCGCGGTTGATCGCGGCGACGTGCAACTCGTTGAGGTCGAACGCCCAGACCTCGACGTCCTCGAGTAGCGAGAGGTGTGCCGCGAACAGCGACCCAACCGCCCCACAGCCCACGACACAAATCCTCATGCCGCGCGCGACGCTTTCGTGACGGTAGCTGCTACCGGTTGAGTCCCCTCGACGCAGATCCAGCGTGACTCTTTCGTGACGGTAGCTGCTACCGGTTTAGTGTCCAAGACGCAGATCCTCACTCCGAATAGCTCGCCTCCCTCGCCTTGACGAGCCTATAGAGCGCGGTCTGGAGCGGCGCCGGGACGCCGTGCCGCTGCGCCTCGTGCACGAGCGCTCCATTGATCAGCTCGAGCTCGGTCGGCCGCCGCGCCTCGACGTCCTCGAGCATCGACGGGAAGTGCCGGTGGCCGCGCTGCGTCGCGAGGACGTTCATCTCCCACGGGTCGTCGTGGAGCTCGACGCCGGCCGCCGCGGCGACCGCTCTCCCCTCGTCGACGAGGTCGCGGACTAGGTGGCC
>JAICZB010000246.1 GCA_025933895.1 Thermoleophilia bacterium | reverse complement strand
CGCGGCCTCGTAGCGCGCCTCCTGATCCTCGGTGTAGGCGGCTCCATCGTGTCCGGAAAGGCCGGGGGCGACGAGCGCGAGCGCCCAGAAGCGCTCGGGCGAGTCGAGTGCGAGCTCGAGTGCGATGCGTCCGCCGAGCGAGAGGCCGACGAGCGCCGTGCGCTCGATGCCGAGCTCGTCGAGGACGCCCACCACGTCGTCGTGCCACGACCATGGCGCGGCCGGGCCCGTCGAGCGGCCGTAGAAGCGCAGGTCGGTGCGGATGGCGCGGAACCGCTCGGCGAGGAGGGGAGCGACCGGCTCCCACAGACCCGAGTCGCCGAGCCCGCCGTGCAGGAGCAGGACGGCAGGCCCGTCGCCGGACTCGTCGTACCAGAGGCGCGCGCCGTTGACGTCGACCGTCGGCACGCCGCGACGATATAGCCTCAGCGCGCATGGATTTCGAGCACGTCCTCGTCGTCGGCGCCGGCCAGATGGGCGGCGGTATCGCGCAGGTCGTCGCGGCCTCCGGGCGCCGTGTCTCGCTCCACGACGCCGCTCCGGGCGCGACCGAGCGCGGCCTCGCCACGATGCGCCGCAGCCTCGAGAAGCTCGCCGAGAAGGGCGGCGCCGACCCCGACGAGGTGCTCGCACGGGTCGAGCCGGCGGACGACCTCCTGCCGGCCGACCTGCTGATCGAGGCCGTGATCGAGGACCCGGACGTCAAGCAGGACGTCTTCCGCCGCGCCGACGAGCTCCTGCCCGTCGGCGCGATCCTCGCCTCGAACACGTCCTCGATCCCGATCACGTCGCTCGCGGCGGTCACCTCCCGGCCGGACCGCGTGATCGGGATGCACTTCTTCAACCCGGTGCCCGTGCTGAAGCTCGTCGAGGTCGTGCGCGGGCTCGAGACATCGGACGAGACCGCGGCCGCGATCGTCGCGCTCGCCGGGGATCTAGGCAAGACGCCGGCGGAAGCTCGAGACCTGCCCGGCTTCGTCTCGAACCGGATCCTGATGCCGTTCATCAACGAGGCCGCCTACGCGCTGCTCGAGGGAGTCGCCGAGCCGGAGGCGATCGACACGATCGCGAAGCTCGGCTTCGCCCATCCGATGGGGCCGCTCGCGCTCGCGGACCTGATCGGGCTCGACACGTGCGTGGCGATCATGGAAGTCCTCCACGACGGCCTCGGTGACCCGAAGTACGCGCCGTGCCCGCTCCTCCGCCAGTACGTCCAGGCCGGCCGACTCGGCCGCAAGTCGGGCCGCGGTTTCTACGCTTACGGCTGATGGACTTCGAGCTCTCCGCCGAGCAGAAGGAGATCCAGGCGCTCACGCGCGACTTCGTCCGCGCCGAGATCGAGCCCCACGCCGCCGCCTGGGACCGCGACCACCACTTCCCCCGCGAGGTCTTCGCGAAGCTCGCCGAGCTCGGCCTGATGGGCGTCTGCGTGCCGGAGGAGTACGGCGGCGCGGGAGCCGACTTCGTCGCGTACATGGCCGCGCTCGAGGAGCTGTCTCGCGGCGACGCCGGGGTCGGCGTAACCGTGGCCGTCCACACGAGCGCGGTGACCTTGCCGCTGCTCCGGTTCGGGACGGACGAGCAGCGCGCGCGGTTCGTGCCGCCTCTCGCACGCGGCGAGCTGATCGGCGCCTTCGCGCTGACCGAGGCCGAGGCGGGCTCGGACGCAGGCTCGCTCCGAACGTCGGCGACGCGCGAGGACGGCGGCTGGCGCATCTCCGGCGCGAAGCAGTTCATCTCGACGGCCGAATACGCGGGTACGTTCCTCTTCTTCGCGCGCACCGATCCCGACACGCCCGGCGCCCGCGGCATCTCGGCCTTCGTGCTCGATGCCGACGACGTCCGCGTCACCGGCCGCGAGGAGAAGCTCGGCCTCAACTCGTCCACCACGAACTCGATCGCCGTGGACGCCGTGGTCGACTCCGACCGGCTGCTGCACGAGGAGGGAAAGGGCTTCCACGTCGCGATGGCGACGCTCGACGGCGGCCGGATCGGCATCGCCGCGCAGGCCGTCGGCATCGCCCAGGCCGCGTACGACGTCGCGCGCGAGTACGCGAAGGAGCGGCACGCTTTCGGGCGGCCCATCTCGGAGTTCCAGGCGATCCAGCACAAGCTCGCGGACATGTCCACGGAGATCGACGCCGCGAGGCTCCTCGTCCATCGCGCCGCCTGGCTGAAGCAGAACGACCGGCCCCATACCGAAGCCGGCGCGAAGGCGAAGCTCTTCGCCTCGGAGATGGCGCGCCGCCAGACGGGCGAGGCGATCCAGATCCTCGGCGGCTACGGCTACACGAAGGAGTTCCCCGTCGAGCGCTACTACCGCGACGCGAAGATCACCGAGATCTACGAGGGGACGAGCGAGATCCAGCGGCTCGTGATCGCGCGCTCGATTCTCGGCCTACAGGAACGCTCGCTCGCGGCGGGCTAGCGCCTCCGCCATCCGCGCCTTCGCGTCTTCGAGGACGGGCTCGCCGTGCGAGACGAGGAGCCGCTCGACCGGTAGCTCCATGATGCGGGCGAGAGATGCCTCGAGCTCGTCCGGCCGGACGAGGGCAGGGCTCTGCCCGACACGCAGCTCTCCGCCGACGTCGACCCAGAAGATCTCGGCCACGACGAGGGCGGCGTGAGGTCGGAGGAAGTAGGCGACCTGCCGCTCGTCCGCGCCCTCGACCGCGGCTTCCTCCACGCCTTCCGGCAGCGCGCCGCCGATTCGCGCGTCATAACGGGCGGCGAGCTCGTCCGCGCTACGGCGATGCCAGCTCGCCGTCAGGAGGATGACGACCGGAGTCGCGCGGCGCTCGACGTCGGCGTCGAGATGGCGGAAGAAGTCGTCCTCCTCGCCGACAGGAACGAGCGGGTCGACGAGCACGGTCGCGTCGTCGGCCTCGTAGTACACGCAGCCGACCTCGGCAGGGAGACGCTCGTGGTCGGGCCAGTGCTCCCATCTCGGGTGCTCGGCGGCCCAGCGCCAGAGACCCTCGGCTATGCGGACGGCTTCCACTCGTACCGGACGTCGGGCGTCTTCTCCTCGTTGCCGGAGCCGTCCGTGAACTCGACGGCCACAGCGCCGTGCGCCTCGTAGAAGCGGCGCGCACGCTCGTTCTGCTGGAAGACCCAGAACTGGAAGCCGTCGGGCCGCAGCGCCGTGACGTGCTCGAACAGCGCGTGTCCGATGCCGGTGCCGATCGCGTCCGGATGGACGTAGAGGTGCGTGAGCCAGTCGCCCTGGAGGATCGCGACGCCGCGACCGAGGATGTACGCCTCGCCTTCTCGGACGCAGCGGCCGAAGTAGGCGAGGCCCTCCTCGTGCGTATGGAGCTGCGGCAGGAAGTCGAGCAGCGCGAACGACGGCTCGACGATCCCGACGATCTCCTCGACGTCGTCGGCGGTCGCGCGGCGGATCATCGCCGTAGGCTATGGGGCATGCGCAAGCGCGACGAGCCGGTGCGCCTGACGCGCATCTACACAGGCGGCGGCGACAAGGGGAAGACGAGCCTCGGCGACGGCTCGCGTGTCTCGAAGCTCGACCCGCGCGTGGCTGCGATCGGAGACGTCGACGAGCTGAACTCGCTCGTCGGCTGGACGGGCGGCCTCGACCGCATCCAGAACGAGCTCTTCGACCTCGGCGCCGACCTGTCCGTCCCGTGGCGGGAGGGCGACGAGCGGCTGCGCATCACCGAGGACGCGGTG
>JAICZB010000159.1 GCA_025933895.1 Thermoleophilia bacterium | reverse complement strand
CGCCTACAAGACGCATCGACACCGCAACGCCGCCCTGCCACACTGGCTCGACAACTACAACCGGCGACGGCCACACAGCTCACTCGGAGACCGACCCCCGATCAGCCGCGTTCACAACGTCCGTGGGTAGGACAACTAGGTGGGGCGAACGAGACGAGGACGACCGATGCCTTCGCGAGGTCGCCGAAGAGCCGTGAGGCGACCACCTCGGTCACGGTGCAGCTCTCTTTCTTCGCTTCGCGGCGCCTGCCGCTAGTGCGTCAGATGAAGCCGGCACCCGAAAGTCATCGGGGAGTGACGCCGGCTCAGAGGCCGCAGCGATCTGCGTTTCGCGCGCAGAGATTCCGGCGGGCGGTTGTCCGGCTTCGCTGCGACTGATCGCTCGCCTGGGCCAGCGTCTCTCACCTGCCGTGAAAGCATTTGAACTGTCGTCGCAGCAGCCGGCGCAGTAGGTCGATCGCGTCCCGGCTCGTGAGGGAGGGTGCCGCGCAGTCTTTTGCACGTCGGAGACATCGCTTTGGGCCGCGTTATCTCCTTGTATTCGGGTGGAGGACTGACTAGTGTCACTCGGAAGCTGCACATGCGCGCGTGGCAGCGCTAGGCGGCGCGAGGAGTCGCATGGCTATCCGTAGGTCGGTCGAGCGTTTCTATCTCCAAAGGGGTGACCGTTATAGAGTCGTCGATGGCCGCATTCTGAACCGACGCCTTGAGATCAACGTCGCTGAGCATTGCAACCTGTCGTGCCGCGCCTGCAGCCATCTCTCGCCGGTCGTTCCGAAATCCCTTGTTGATCCCGCCAAGATCTACCGTGACCTTAGCGTTCTGGCTCGCTGTTATCACGTGAAGTCTGTCCGTGTTCTCGGCGGCGAGCCGCTTCTACACCCGGATCTAGAATCGGTCATCGATGCCATTCGTCGTTCTACAATCTGCGACTCGGTCTGGGTCATTACAAACGGCCGCTTGCTCCCAAGAATGACCACGGCATTCTGGTCGTCGATCGACCTCGTCGAGGTGTCGCTATATCCGGGCCAACACCTTGGTGCCGAGGCGCAGGACGCCTGCAGGGCCAAGGCCAAGCAGCACGGCGTAGCGCTTCGGTTCCACGTCCGAGATGAGTTTCAGGAGTCATATTCAGAGGCTGGTACCGAGGACGATGAGCTTGTGCGGCGGATCTTCACGACCTGTAACGTCGTTCATCGCTGGCGCTGCCATAACGTGATTGATGGATGGTTCTACCGATGCCCGCAGAGCCACTTCATCGCGAAGGTACTAAGGGATGGCGCTGAGCATGTCGACGGCATCAAGATCGACGATGACCCGTCGTTTCCAGAGCGGCTACTCGCATTCCTTCAATCACCGGAGATGCCACAAGCTTGTACCAACTGCCTAGGAACCGCCGGACGCTTCTTCCCCCACGCGCAAATCAGGCGTAAGGACTTCCGTTCCCGACAAGCGGTGCCAACCCAAGACCTCGTCCATCCTCGCCTCGTGGGGACAGCGCGCCTAGGGCTAGCCAGGCTCGAGGCGGCAACGCCGCGCCCGATCCTCGACTCGGCCGAGAACGCCCTGTATTCCCCCGGCCTGCTCCCGATAGCGCGTGCCGCGCAGGCAACCGGCCGAGCGCTTGTGCGCGGCATACGGAGAGCGCCGAGCCCAACTTCCAACTCCGCTCCAGAGCTTCGGCACACCGGTCTCCTGCGTCGCTAGCGCCGTCGGACACCCGCCGCGTTCCGGAATGAAAACGCCGCCGATGCAGTGCGCGAGCGTCCAGTCGCCTCGCGCTAGGCCGCGTCGAGCTCGTCGACGCCTGCTTCGGCTTCCGTCACGCAGCGGTCGAATTCGGCGAAGGCGTGAGCCCATGTCTGGGGATCCCGGAGGTCGACGCCGAGCGGCGCGAGCAGCTCCTGCGGCGAGCGCGAGGCGCCGCTGGCGAGGAACTCGAGATAGGCCGGCGCGAACCGCTCCGGGTCCTCGCGGTATCGCGCCGCGAGCGAGAAGGCGACGAGATGTGCGAACGCGTAGGCGTACGTGTAGAAGCGGACGTGGATGAAGTGCGGGATGTACGACCAGCCGAGCCGGTACCCGTCGGGCAGCTGGATCGAGTCGTCGTAGTAGCGCTCGTTCTCCTCGATCCACATGCCGGAGAGCCGCTCGCTGGTGAGCGCCTTCCCTTCGCCGCGGGCCGCGTAGGCGTGCCCCTCGAACCGCGCCATCATCGTCTGGCGGAAGATCGAGGCCATCGCTCCCTCGGCGCGGTCGGCGAGGAGCATGACGCGCGTCGCCGGATCCTCCTCCAGGTCGATCAGCCGCTCGACGGCGAGAAGCTGCGCGAACGTCGACGGCACCTCGGCGAGCGCGAGGCCCGTGTGGTACGAGCGGTACGCCTGCCGCTCGAGCGAGAGCGTCCCGTGAACGGCGTGGCCGAACTCGTGCGCGAGCGTGACGACGTCGCGAAGCTGGTCGGTGTAGTTGAGGAGCACGAACGGGAAGACGGTCTTCGAGACCGAGTTGCAGTACGCGCCTCCGACCTTGCCGGGACGCGGCTCCGCGTCGACGTGCCCGCGGTCGACGCAGGTTCGGAAGATGTCGCCGAGTCGCGGGTCGAAGTCGCGGAGCGAGTCGTCGACCATCGCCACCGCCTCGGTCCACTCCACCCGGCGGTCGCTGCCGACCGGCGCGTACTGGTCGGCAAGCTGGAGCCGGTCGAGACCGAGCACCTCCGCCTTGCGGACGAACCAGCGGCGTCCGAGCAGGTAGTGCTCCTCGATCGCGCGCATCATCGCCTCGACCACGTCCCCGTCGAGCTCGTTGCGCTGGTTCGTCGGCCACATCGGATCGGGGATCCCGCGCAGGCGATCGATCGAGAGCCGGTCGCCGACGAGCGCGTCGTAGCACGCTGCCTGCACGTCCGCCACGCCCTCCAGCGCGCCGTAGAGGACGGCGAGTGCCGCGAGCCGCAACTCGCGGTCGGGGTGGTGGACGTAGGAGAGGAGTCGGTCGATCGTGTGCGGCTCCGGCCCGTCGCCGCCGTCGAACTCGACGGTCAGCGTCGCGAGCTGGCGGCCGTGGAGCGACTCCCACGCCGAGATCGCGGGCCGGCGCGCATTGAGCGCCTGCTCCTCGCCTTCGGGCAGGACGTACGGCTTCTCCTCGCGCGCGACCCGCAGCCGGTGCCGGTACGGCTCGAGCTCGGCGGCTTCCAGCAGCGCGTCGGCCTCGGCGTCCTCGAGGGCGAGCCACTCGAGCTCGACGAACAGGAGGAGGCTCTCGAGGTCGGCCGCCCGGTCGCGCGCCAGCGTCGCGAGGTCGTTGGTCTCGCTGTCCGTCGCGTCGGTGTGCTCGCGCGCCGTCGCATAGAAGTGGACGCGGGAGATGTCCTGCGTGAGCTCGTCGAGCTCGTCGAGCAGCTCGCGCAGCCCCTCCGCGCCCGCCGCGCCGACCGTGCCGCGCCGTCGCTCTGCGAAGTCGCGCGCTCTCGCGAGCAGATCGTCCCAGTCGCGGCGCGCCTGCTCGGCGTCCGGCTCGAGATCGCTCAGATCCCAACGAACCCCGGTGGCACTGAGGGAGGAGCTGACGGCCACGGCCGGAGAGCGTATCTGGCCCTTCGACGCGCTGCCATACTGGTCCGGAGTGTCCCGCCGGCTGCAAGTGATCGTCCTGGGAGTCGCGCTCGCCCTCGGCGTCGGCCTCGGCGCCGCGATCGCGATCGCCCGCTCCTCCAGCTCCCCTGCGCGTCCCGTCTCGATGGGGCCGGAGGCAGCGAACCGGAATCCGCGGCTCGATCCCGGCATGAGGCTCGACGCCGCGGCGCCTGGATTCACGCTGACCGACCAGTTCGGCAAGCGACTCTCGCTGGGCTCGCTGCGCGGCAAGGTCGTCGTCCTCTCGTTCAACGACCCGGAATGCACGACGATCTGCCCGCTCACGACGACCGCGCTGCTGCGCGCGAAGGAGCTGCTCGGCCCCGCGGCCTCCCGGGTCGAGCTGCTCGGAGTCGGCGCCAACCCGGAGGCGACGCAGGTCAAGTGGGTCCGGGCCTACTCGCGCGCACACGGGATGACGCACAAGTGGCGCTTCCTGACCGGCTCGCCGGCGGAGCTGAGGCGCGTGTGGCGCGCCTACGGCATCGACGCGGCCGTCCGCAACGGCGAGATCGACCATACGCCCGCGACGTATGTGATCGACGCCCGCGGCCGCGAATCCCGCCTCTTCGAGACGGCGATGGCGTACTCGAGCGTCGACCAGCTCGGCTACGAGCTCGCGCAGAGCATCGCTGCCCTCCTCCCCGGCCACCCGCGCCTGCACGGCGGCGAGTCGCTTGCCAGGATCGGCCTCATCGGCCCGAAGCAACGCGCCACGCTGCCCCGCTCCGGAGGCGGCAGCGTCCGGCTCGGACCCGGGTCCGGCCCGCACCTCGTCCTCTTCTTCGACACCTGGGAGACCGAGGTCACCGACCTGCGCGCGCAGCTCCAGGCGCTGAACGGCTACCGGGCCACGGCCGAGCGGAAAGGGCTGCCGCCCCTCGTCGCGATCGACGAGGCCGGCGTCGAGGCTTCACCCCAGGCTCTCCCGCGCTTCCTGCACGATCTGTCGCAGCCTCTGTCGTATCCCATCGCCGTCGACGTCAGCGGCCGGATCGCCGACGGCTACCGCGTGCAGGACTCGCCCTGGCTCGAGCTCGTCTCCGGCTCGGGCCGGTTCCTCTTCTACGAGGACCTCGCCGCGAAGGGCTGGCCGACCCTGCCGCAACTGCTCGCGAAAGTGCATGCCGCACTCGCGCGGGCGAAGCGCTGAGCAGACAGCTGTAAGGATTTCCCGCCGAACCTGCGCCAACTTGCCGGAAGTTGGCGCACACCCACCCGTTCGGGTGAGACACGCCGCGGGTTCATGTGCTTGGCTGCCGTCCACGCCGAAAGCGAGCGGCCGCACTCTGCGACGGCCGCGCCCATCGACGGGAGTTCTCAGTTTCCATGCGGCCCATTCGCCTTCTCATACTGCTGCTCGCCGTCGCCGGCACGCTGGTGCTGGCGCTGATGCGCCCGCTGCAGGGACACGCGACGCGGCCGACGAAGCGGCACGGCGCCCACCCGGTGAAGCTCGTCCCGAAGCCCGAGCACCGGCGCCACTTCATGTCCCGCAGTCCGGACGTCGCGGCGCGGATCTTCGGCAACCGCGTCGTCGCATATGCCCGCCACTTCCTGGGCACCCCCTACAGCTACGGAGGCTCGAGTCCGCGGACGGGCTTCGACTGCTCGGGCCTCGTCCGTTTCGTCTACGGACACTTCGGGATCGCCCTTCCACATTCGAGCTGGGCGGATCTCGCGCACGGCCACCGGATCGGGCGCCGGTTCCTCCGGCCGGGCGACCTCGTCTTCTTCTACGGCGCCGGCCACGTCGGCATCTACGCCGGCAGCGGCCGCTTCATCGACGCGCCGCACACCGGCAGCCGCGTTCGCATCTCGACGATGCACGAGTACGGGAGCTACTACGGCGCCCGTCGATTGCGACACGGCGGCTAGCGCCGCACAGCGCCTATTTCATCTTCTCGGCCATCGCCGTGAGGAGCTTCCAGGCGATTGCCGAGTTGCTCTCCACGAGCGGCCGGAAGTCCCACGGCGTCATGCCGTAGCAGAGCATGTCGGTCTTGGCCGTCAGCGTGGCCGTCCGTGGCGACTCGTTGATGAGCGCGATCTCGCCGAAGTAGTCGCCCGGGCCGATCGAGCCTCTCGACTCGCCGCCGACGTCCACCTCGGCCTCGCCCTCCTCGACGACGAAGAAGCCGACGCCGCCGGATCCCTCCTGCGTAACGACGTCGCCCGGGCTGAAGCGGCGCTCGCGCATGCTGCTCGCGATCTGGCCGAGCTCGCGGTTGTCGAGGTCCGCGAAGAGCGGGACCTTCCTCAGCACGTCTGGGGAGACTCCGGCCACGGCGCAGTTATACACAGCTGCGCTTCTCCATGCGAGTCCCGCCGGGTCCAGCGAGGATACGCGCGTGCGCGTCCATGTCGTCGGCTGCTCCCCCGCCTGGCCGAACCCCGGCGGTGCCCAGTCGGGCTACCTCGTCGAGGGGGACGGCCGGCGGATCCTGCTCGACTGCGGCCCGGGCGTCCTGCCCCGTCTGCGGAAGCTCGAGCCCTGGCCGCGCCTCGACGCGATCGTCATCACGCACTTCCATCTCGACCACTGGGG
>JAICZB010000218.1 GCA_025933895.1 Thermoleophilia bacterium | reverse complement strand
GGCTCGAAGCGGTGGCGGCCCCGCGGCACGTCACGCAGGCGGTACGAGCCGGCATGACGGCCGCGCCCGTGCGGTCGCAGCTCGACCTCCCGGCCGCCGACGCGTCCGACCTGCTCGTGCGCGACGACGTTCGGCAGCGGCACGCCGGGCTCGCGCTCGAGCACGAGCTCGACCGTCACGTCGTCCCGCTCGAGCAGACCCTCGTGCGGCCAGTGCCTGCTGACGTGCGGCTGCCGCAGCGTGATCCGCACCCACGCGACCGCGAGCGGCACGACGAGGACGAGCCCGGCGGCGACGGGATAGAGCGCCCGCGAGCCGAAGACGACGGCGATGACCCAGCAGAGGACGCCGAGCGTCAGTACCCCTCGGCCCCGGGCGGTCATCAGACCGGGACCGGAGTGTGCGCGAGCGCGTCCGCGACGAGCTCCTCCGGGCCGAGCGCGGCCGAGCGGGCCTCCGGCGCCAGGATCAGCCGATGCGCGAGCACCGGCGCCGCGACCGCCTTCACGTCGTCGGGAGTGACGTAGTCGCGGCTCTCGGAGAGCGCACGCGCCTTCGCCACACGGAGCAGCGCGATCCCGGCGCGCGGGCTGGCGCCGAGGTAGAGACGGGAGTCGCTGCGGGTCTGCCGGAGGAGCGCCACGACGTAGCGACCGAGGCTCTCCTCGACGTAGATGCCGCGCGCGGACTCGACCAGCCGCATGACGTCGGCCGCGTCCGCGACCGGCGTCAGCGACTCCAGCGGTGGCGCACTGGTCTGCTCGTCGAGCATCCGCGCCTCCTCCGCAAGCGGTGGATAGCCGAGCGAGAGCCGCATCGTGAAGCGGTCGAGCTGCGCCTCCGGCAGGGGGTACGTCCCCTCGTACTCGATCGGGTTCTGGGTCGCCATGACCATGAACGGCGGCTCGAGCGGGTAGGTGACGCCGTCCACCGAGACCTGCCGCTCCTCCATGCACTCGAGCAGCGCCGCCTGCGTCTTCGGGGACGCGCGATTGACCTCGTCCACGAGCAGGAGGTTCCCGAACACGGGCCCAGGGCGGAACTCGAACTCGTTCTGCTGCTGGTTGAAGACGTTAACGCCGGTCACGTCCGACGGCAGCAGGTCCGGCGTGAACTGGAGGCGCGCGAAGCGGCAGTCGAGCGAGCGCGCGAGCGCCTTGGCGAGCATCGTCTTGCCGACGCCGGGGAAGTCCTCGATGATCGCGTGTCCCTCCGCGACGAGGCAGAGGACCACGAGCCGGAGCGTCTCGTCGGGTGCGTGCACCACCCTCCCGAGATTCTCGACGATCGTCGAGATGAGCCCGCTCGGAGCGGGTTCGATCGCGCGCTCAGCCATTCCCGATCATTGCCTCCACCTCGTCGAGGATCGCGACGGCGACCTCCTCCTTCGGGGCCTTCGCCACCGGTCGCTCGGCTGCCGCGGTGAGGAGCGTCACCTCGTTCTCGTACGCGTCGAACCCGATGTCGGTTCGAGACACGTCGTTGAGGACGAAGAGGTCGGCGCCCTTGCGCGAGAGCTTCTCCCGGGCGCGCTCGAGTCCCGCCGCGCCGGTCTCGGCGGCGAAACCGACGAGCAACTGGCCGTCGCGTCGCCGTTCGCCCAGCACCGAGAGGACGTCGGTCGTCGGCTCGAGCTCGAGCGTCCACGCCGCCGTGTCCTTCGGCCGCTTGGCGGCGAGCGCCTCGGCCGGCCGGTAGTCGGCGACGGCGGCGGCCATGACGACCACGTCTGCCTCGGGGGCGTGGGCCAGCGCCTCGCGCTCGAGGTCGGCCGCGGTCGGCGTCTCGACGAGCTCGATCCCGGCCGGCGCAGGCACCGCGAGGTTCGCCGCGAGGAGGGTCACCTCCGCCCCGCGCCGGCGCGCCTCTGCGGCGAGAGCGATCCCCATCCGGCCGGACGACCGGTTGCCGACGAAGCGGACGGCGTCGAGCGGCTCCCGCGTGCCGCCCGCGGAGATCAGCACGCGCTTCCCGCGCAGCGGACCCGTCCCCATGAGGACGTTACGAGCGGCGCCGAGGATCTCGTCCGGCTCGGCCATCCGCCCCACTCCGAGCTCTCCCTCCGCCGTCTCGCCCTCGTCCGGCCCGACCAGCACGACGCCGCGCTCCCGCAGCGCCTCGGCATTCGCACGCGTTGCCGGATGCGACCACATCCGCGGGTTCATGGCAGGCGCGACGAGCGTCGGCCCCCGGTGGGCGAGGGCGGCCTCGGTGAGGACGTTGTCGGCGATCCCGTGCGCGAGCTTCGCCAGCGTGTTCGCCGTGCACGGCGCGACGAGGAGCAGGTCTGCGCGCGTGAGGTGGAGATAGACGTCGTCGCCGGGAGGGCGTCGCGCGAGCGCGCGGAACGTCTCGGCGGTGACGAAGCGCTCGGCGGCGGGCGTCACGAGGGGCACGACGTCGTGGCCCTCCTTCACGAGCAACCGGCACAGCTCGCACGCCTTGTAGGCCGCGATGCCACCCGTCACGCCGAGGAGGACGCGAGACATGCCGAAATGATGCCTACCCGCAGCAGCCGTGGCCGACGCGCGGCCCGCGCGAGGCGGCGCTACGCGGAGTAGTCGTACTTGAGCATGCCCTCGGAGACTTCCTCCAGGGCCATGGTCAGGTAGTTCTTCGACCGGCTCTCGACGAGCGGCGGCAGGTTGTCGCCGAAGGTGCCCTCGCCGAGCTGATGGTGGTAGTTGTTGATCTGCCGGGCGCGCTTCGCCGCCACGATCACGAGCGCGTAGCGGGAGTCCACGTTCTTCAGCAGGTCGTCGACACGGGGTTCGATCATCGCCGCGGCATGGTAGCTGCGGGACTCACCAGGCTGCGCACGAGGTCGGTCAGCTCGCCGGCGGCCCGCTCGAGGTCGTCGTTCTCGATCACGTGGTCGAACTCGCTCGCCTGCTCGAGCTGCTTCCGCGCGAGCTCGATCCGCTCCCCGATCTCTCCTGCGCTCTCGGTCGCCCGTTCGCGCAGGCGCCGCTCGAGCTCGTCCACGCGGGCGGAGATGAAGATCGTCACCGCTCCCGGCACCTCGTGCTTGACGCGCAGGGCCCCTTCGGTCTCGAGCTCGAGGAGCGGCACGTGGCCGTTCGCCGCGATCCGCGCGAGCTCCGAGCGAAGCGTCCCGTAGCGATGACCGGAGACGTACTCCACGTGCTCGAGGAACTCGCCGCGCTCGACGCGCTCGAGGAAGTCCTCGTCCGTGAGGAACCAGTATTCGCGCCCGTTCTTCTCCGCGCGCCGCCGCTCGCGCGTCGTGGCGGAGACGGTCACCTCGATCCCCGACACACGCTCGACGAGCTCGCGGATCAGCGTCCCTTTGCCGGCGCCCGACGGGCCCGTGACGACGAGCACCGGCGGCATCCGCACGTCCTCCACTACCTGCTGTTGAAGAGGCCGATCAGCTCGGCGCGCTGCCGGTCGGACAGCCCGCCGACGGTCTTCGACTGGCTGATCCTGCAGGTGTTGAGGAATCGCGCGGCCTTCACGCGCCCGAACTTGGGCACGGCCATCAGGATGTCGATGACCTTCGCCGTCGAGACGTACTCGGGCGGGTTACCGAGGATCTGCTCGATCCGGACCTTCCCCTCCTTGAGGTCCTTCTTGAGCTTGGCGCGCCTGACGCGGACGTCGTTCGCTCGCTTGAGGGCGTCCATCCGCTGGTCGAGGGAACGGAGCGGAGCGTGCGCCTGCGTCTTGGTCGGACTCACGGCCGGCCGATCTTACCAATGCTCCCCCGAGCTTCAAGCCGGGACTTTTCGCTCGGTTTCCGGGCTTTTTGCCAGGCCCTTGGCGTCTTCCGGATTGACAACGCCGGCGGCCGCGCAGGCTGCTGCCAGCTCGTCCCGGACACGCGCGGGAGCGCCTGGATCTGCGAAAAGCACCGTTCCCAGAGCGATGTCGGCGGCGCCGCACGCGGCGAACTCGAGCGCGTCGCGGCCGGTCTGGATCCCGCCCATGCCGACGATCGGCAGGCCTGTGGCCTGCCGGCAGACGCCCACCGCGTGGAGGGCGATCGGCTTCAGGGACGGGCCGGAAAGGCCGCCGCTGCCGCGTGCGAGAACCGGTCGGAGGCGGACGTCGAGGGCGACCCCGCGCAGCGTGTTGATCAGAGACAGGCCGTCGGCGCCGGCGGCGGCGACCGCCCGCGCGACCTCCGCGACGTCCGGGTGCGCGGCCGAAAGCTTCGCGTAGAGCGGCAGCTCCGTCGCCCGGCGGCAGGCGGCGACGATCTCCGCGGCCGAGTCGGCGGCCTCGTCGACGTTCGGGCACGAGAGGTTGAGCTCGACCGCCTCCACCTCCTCACGAGCGATGCGCGCGCACGTCTCGGCG
>JAICZB010000249.1 GCA_025933895.1 Thermoleophilia bacterium | reverse complement strand
TACGAGGCGCTGGCGCAGGACACGGCCCACACGCGCACCGTCTACTACCTCCTCGACGGCCGGCTCTGGGGATTCGGCCTCTTCCGCCGCGGCGTCTCGCCCTGCAGATGACGATCGAGCTGAGGGACGTCGAGCGCGCAGGGGAGCGGCTCGCGGGTGTCGCCCATCGGACGCCAGTCTTCACCTCGCGGACGCTCGAGGACCGCGCCGGCGCCCGTGTCCACTTGAAGGCGGAGTGCTTCCAGCGCGGCGGCGCCTTCAAGTTCCGCGGCGCGTTCAACAAGATCTCGTCCCTCGACGAGGACGCGCTGCGGCGCGGTGTCCTCGCCTACTCCTCCGGCAACCACGCGCAGGCGGTCGCCATCGCGGCCGGGCTCCTCGGTTCGCGCGCGACGATCGTCATGCCCGAGGACGCGCCGGCCGCAAAGCTCGACGCGACGCGCGGCTACGGCGCCGAGGTCGTCCCGTACGACCGCTGGACGGAGAGCCGCGAGGAGATCGGCGCGCGGCTGGCGGCGGAGCGCGGGCTCGAGCTCGTCAAGCCCTACGACGACCCGCTCGTCATGGCGGGACAGGGAACGGTGGCGCTCGAGCTGCTCGAGGATGCCCCGGAGCTCGACCTGCTCCTCGTCCCGATCAGCGGCGGCGGCCTGATCGCGGGCTGCGCGACGGCGGCGAAGGCACTGCGGCCGGGGATCCGCGTCGTCGGCGTAGAGCCCGAGACCGGAGACGACACGCGCCGCTCGCTCGCTGCCGGCGAACGAGTGCGCATCGACGTCCCGCGCACGATCGCGGACGGGCTGCAGGCCGCCGAGCCGGGCGAGCTGACGTTCGAGGTGAATCGGCGGCTGGTGGACGAGATCGTCATGGTGAGCGACGACGAGATCGTCGAGGCGATGGCCTTCCTCTTCGACCGGCTGAAGCTCGTCGCCGAGCCGAGCGGCGCGGTGGGAGTCGCCGCTCTGCTGAGCGGGAAGCTCGACGCGCGCGGCCGGTCGGCGGGCGTCGTCCTCTCGGGCGGCAACGTCGGCGCGGCTCGGTTCGCGGAGCTCGTGTCTACGGCTGCTGAAGCCCGAGGAGGCTGACCTCGAGCAACGTCTGCTCGGCAGCGGCGACGTCCTCCTCCTCGGCCGGCAGTCGTCCGAGCACCCACGCCGTCAGCAGCTCGTCGATCGAGCCGTAGACAACGGTCGCCGCGACACGCGGGTCGACGTCGCGGCGGAACTCGCCGCGCTCGATCCCGCGCGCGATGACGCGCTCGATCACGTCGATCGGCTGCGCGAGCTCGCCGATCCGCCCGGCCAGCTCCGGGCTGCGGCCGAACTCGCGGATCACGACACGGACGACGTCCGGCAGGTGCAGCCAGGTGCGTAGGACGATCGCCGCGATATGACGGAGCTGGTCGGCGGCGGGCTCGTCGGTCTCCTCCACGCTCGCGATCCGGGCCAGGAGAACGCTCCAGTTCTCGTGGAAGACCGCCTCGAGGACCTGGTCCTTGGACTCGAAGTAGTGGTAGAGCAGGCCATGAGCGACTCCGGCCTCCTCGGCGATGTCGCCGACCCGGCTCGCGTGGAAACCCTTGCGCGCGAAGACGCGCACGGCGGCCTCGAGAAGCTGCCGCCGCTTTTCCTCCGCAGCTGCCGGCTTGACTGCCAAGCAGCCGAGAGCCTACTCGGGCTTCTTGCCGTCTGTCACCGCCGGCGGCGGGGGCGCCGACGCCGCGATGTCCTTGACCGCGCCCGCGACCCTCCCGACCGCCTGCTGCAGGTCGCTCGGGATGATCCAGACCTTGTTCGCCTCGCCCTGCGCGATCAGCGGCAGCGTCTGGAGATACTGGTACGCAAGCAGCTCGGCATCAGGCTTTCCCTCGTGGATGGCGCCGAAGACGGTCTCGATCGCCTTCGCCTGCCCCTCGGCCTGCAGCATCGTCGCCTGCTTCTCGCCCTCGGCCTTGAGGATCGCCGACTGCTTCTCGCCCTCGGCCTGAAGGATCTGCGACTGCCGCGCGCCCTCGGCCTGGAGGATCGCCGCGCGCTTGTCGCGGTCGGCGCGCATCTGCTTCTCCATCGAGTCCTGGATCGACGCGGGCGGGTCGATCGCCTTCAGCTCGACGCGGTTGACGCGGATCCCCCACTTGCCGGTCGCCTCGTCGAGGACGCCGCGCAGCTGCCCGTTGATGTCGTCGCGCGAGGTGAGCGTCTTCTCGAGCGCCATCCCGCCGATCACGTTCCGCAGCGTCGTGACCGTGAGCTGCTCGATCGCCTGGATGTAGTTCGCGATCTCGTAGGTGGCCGCCTTCGCGTCGGTCACCTGGAAGTAGATGACGGAGTCGATGTTGACGACGAGGTTGTCCTCGGTGATCACCGGCTGCGGCGGGAACGAGACGACCTGCTCGCGCAGGTCGATCACCGGGCGCACGCGATCGATGAACGGGACGACCATGGCGAGGCCCGGCGAGAGGGTGCGCGAGTAGCGGCCGAGCCGCTCGACG
The DNA here is from genome assembly GCA_025933895.1 of Thermoleophilia bacterium. Lineage (GTDB taxonomy): Bacteria > Actinomycetota > Thermoleophilia > Gaiellales > Gaiellaceae > Palsa-739. The sequence goes on along the minus strand of JAICZB010000249.1, from coordinate 1,079 downwards.
ACCGCGGCGCGCGCCTGCGGGACGATGCGGATCGTCCGCGCCAGGGTGACGAGGACGATGACGGCGACGATGATGATGACGATCAGGGCGACCATGCTGGGTTCCGCTCCTATCTGTAGACGAGGGCCGTGGCCCCCTGGATCTGCGCGACCTCGACCTCGGTGCCGACGTCGAACTCCTCGTCGGGGACGTACGAGCGGGCGCTCCACTCCTCGCCGCCGATCTTGACCCGGCCGCCGCGGTCGTCGACGCGCTGGAGGACGATCGCCCTCGCGCCTTCGAGCGCTGCGGCTCCGGTGCGGATCGCGCGCGGCATCGTCAAGTGTGCTCGCGCGATCGGGCGCAGCAGGCCGACCGCCGCGAACGAGCCGGCACCGAAGATCACGATCTGCAGCCAGACCGGCCCGCCCGCAGCCGCAGCCGCGGTGGCCGCGACGGCTGCGACGGCGATCGGTCCGAGGAAGAAGAGTCCGGGCGTGAAGATCTCGCCGACCGCGAGGAGAACGGAGACGATGGCCCAGGCGACCCACGCCGGCATATCCACAGATTACGCCTGTGGATCGGCTGTGCAACGTATCCTGATCCACATCATGAAGCGGGCGCTCCTCGCGGGCCTGGTCGGACTCAGCTTGCTCGTCTTCGTCGGCGGCGCCTCGGGCGCAGGCTCCCGGCCGCGCGTGCTCGCGATCACGTTCGGGCCCGATCTCGAGATCAACCCCGTCACGCAGGACTACCTCACGAGCGAGCTCTCGCGCGCAGCGAACGACCACTACGCCGCCGCGGTCATCCTCCTCGACACGCCCGGCGGACTCTCGACCTCGATGAAGACGATCTACCAGGCGGAGCTGGCCTCGAAGATCCCGGTGATCGTCTACGTCTCTCCGGCAGGCTCGCGTGCCGCCTCAGCGGGTGTGTGGGTCTCACAGGCGTCCGACGTCCTCGCGATGTCGCCGACCTCGAACATCGGCTCGTCGACGCCGATCGACTCGAGCGGCCAGAACCTCGGCTCCGACTTGCGCCGCAAGGTGATCAACGACTCGGTCGCCTCGCTCACCGCGCTGGCCAGGACACATCGCCGC
>JAICZB010000172.1 GCA_025933895.1 Thermoleophilia bacterium | reverse complement strand
GCTCCAGAGCACCTGCACGTCGAAGCCGTCGCCGTTGAGGCCGGTGACGAGGACCAGCCCGCCCGGCTTCGCGAGGTGGGCGACCGCACGGACGAACGCGAGCGGATCGTGCACGTGCTCGATCACCTCGAAGCTCGTGACGATCTCGGCCTTCCCCTGCAGCTCGTCGCACGCCTCGACAGGCTTCTCGACGACCTGCAGTCCGTTCGCGCGGGCTTGCTCGGCCAGGTCCCGGCCCGGCTCGACGGCTACCGCGTTCGCGTCGGGAGCGGCTTCGAGCAGCTCCGTGAGGAAGACGCCCGCGCCGGCACCGACGTCGACAACCAGCGGCTGGTTCAACGCGAGCCGGCCGGCGCGCTCGTGCTCGAGGATCCGCCGGACTCGAGGGCGGATGATCCTTTCGCGGCGCGCCTCTTCCACGGCCGGGAAGAATTCCTGTGCCCAGTAGCGGCTCGACGGCGCATCCCGATAGAAGCGGTCAAGCGCCGACTGCGGCGGGCGCGGTGAGACGTAGAGCGACGCGCACGCTGCGCACTGCACATACGTGAACCCATGCTTGGTGAACGCCGGGAGGGCGTTGCCGCCGCCGCAACCGGGGCAGGGACACTCCGCCCACCCTTCGTGGTCGGCAAAGAACGTCTTCGTGTCCTCTTGCGTCAGGGTCAGATAGCGCTCGTGCACCCCCGCAGGGCGAATGTCGGCTTCCTTCATCTCCGACGGCTTAGTCTATGGCGCGTCGTGAGGGGATTCCGTGCAGCGTGAGAACAGCGTCAAGGCGACGCTGAAGGCGGGCGGCTCCGTGTTCGGGAGCTGGTCGATCTGCTCCTCGGCGATGGTCGCGAACGTGATGGCCGAGGCAGGCCTCGACTTCGTCACCCTGGACCTCGAGCATGGCCCGACGACGTTCGAGACTGCGGAGAGCCTGCTCTACGCGATCGAGGCCGGGGGCAGCACCCCGATGCTGCGGCTCGGCGAGTGGAGCGAGGCAACGATCCTGCGCGCGCTCGAGCTCGGGACGCAGGGGATCCTCGTCTCGCACATCTCGTCCGCCGAGGAGGCAGCCCGGGTCGTCCGCGCCTGCAAGTACCCGCCCGACGGCGAGCGCGGCCTTTCCCCGTTCATCCGGCGGCACGGGTACTCCGAGGTCGATCTCGCCGCCAAGCTGCGCGAGGCGAACGAGCAGATGCTCACGGGCGTGCTCGTCGAAGACGCGGAAGGCCTGAACAACCTCGACGCGATCGCCGGAACTCCCGGTCTCGACCTGATCTACCTGGGTATCTACGACATCTCGCTCGCGCTGGGGATTCCGGGAAGCCTCGAGGATCCACGCGTGCTCGAGGTCGTTCGCGAGGCAGTGCACACGATCGAGGGACGCGGGCTCGCGGCGGGCGCGGTCGCCCGGGATCGGGAACACCTGCGCCTGTTGCTCGACGCGGGGTTCCGCTACATCTCGTATCTCGTCGACACCGCGATCATCCGCGCGGGCTTCGAGACGGCGCTGGGCTGGCACCGCGAGCTCGTGGCCTGACTCAGAGGTCGAGACCCTCGATCGCGGCGCGCCCCATGGCGAGGATCGCCTCCTCGGTGCTGCCGCCGATGTGCGGCGTGCCGAGGAAGTTGGGCAAGGAGAGCAGCTCCGAGTCGCCGGGCGGCTCGAGCGCGAAGACGTCGAAGGCCGCGGCGGCGAGATGCCCTTCCCGCAGCAGTTCCGCGAGCGCCTGCTCGTCGACGAGCCCGCCTCGGGCCGTGTTGACCAGGACCGTGGTCGGCTTCAGCAGCTCGAGCCGTTGCCGGTCGAGCAAGCCCCGTGTCGACTCGTCGAGAGTGAGGTGGAGCGAGACGACGTCCGCCTCCGCGAGCAGCGCGTCGAGCGGAACGTGCTCGACCTCGGGCTCGTCCACCGCGAGGACGTCCGCGGCGAGGATCCGGCACTCGAACGGCCGCAGGAGCGCGGCGAGATCCCGGCCGGCGTGCCCGAAGCCGACGATGCCGACGGTCTTGCCGCTGAGCAGCGTTCCCTTCGGCTGGCTCCAGCGGCCCGCGCGCAGCTCGTTCGCCGCCTGGGAGACGCGGCGCAGCGCAGAGATGGCGAGGGCGAGGGCGAGCTCGGTCACGGAGCGGCTGTTGGTTCCCGGCCGCCAGGCGAGGCGGATTCCCCGGCGCTCCACTGCCGCCACGTCGATCGTGTCCAGCCCCACCCCGACCTTCGAGAGCACCCGGAGATCGGGGAGCCGCTCGAGCAACGCGTCGTCGATCGGCTCGAGCGCGACGATCGCCTTCTCGCAGCCCCGCAGGAACTCGACCAGCTCGTCCCCTCGCAGCGAGCGGCCGTCGTCGTTGAAACGCACCTCGTCGTGGCGGGCGAGGAGCTCCTGCCGCAACTCCGGGTGCCGGGAGAACGAGCGGGAGGTGACGGCGATCATCGCGGGCGCGCCTCCCGGAGGTATTCGTCGCAGGCGGCGCTGAACGCCTCGTCGTTGGGTCGCCGGACGATGCCGATCCGGCCACTCTCGTCGGGGAGCACGAGCCGCAGCTCCGAGCCCACGTTCTTCTTGTCCTTGCCGATCGCCTCGACGAGGGTTCCCGCTTCGATCGCGACATCTCCGTAGCCCGCTGCATTCGCTGCCAGCGTTGTGCGCATCCGCTCGTAGGTCTCGGCCGTTCCCGGGCCGAGCAGCATCGAGACGAAGTTCGCCATGTCCATGCCGATCGTGACCGCAATGCCGTGCGGGATCGCGAACCGCGTCGCCGACTCGATCGCGTGCCCGAAGCTGTGCCCGTAGTTCATGACGTTGCGCGGGCCGCGGTCGAACTCGTCCTCCTCGACGATCCGCCGCTTGATCTCGAGCGACGCTCGCACGTACCGCTGCATGACTCCGGCGTCCTCGAACAGCAGGTCGTAGTCGTGTGCAATCCGGTCGAACGACCCGGGCGCCTCGATCGCGTGCACCTTGAGCATCTCCCCGACTCCGGAATGCAGCTCGCGTTCCTCGAGCGTCTCGAGGTAGCCCGCCCAGACGTGGACGCGCGCCGGCGGCGTGAAGGTCCCGAGCAGGTTCTTCAGGTCGCCCACGTTGATCGAGCTCTTCGAGCCGATGCAGGAGTCCGCCTGGGCGAGCAGCGTCGTCGGGACGAACCACCACTCGAGCCCCCGCATGAGCGTCGCGGCGAGGAAGCACGCGATGTCCTGAACGACCCCGCCGCCGACGGCAACGATCACGTCGCCGCGGCGGATCCCGCCCGAGACGAGCACCCGGACGTAGTCCGGAAACTGCTCGAGCGACTTCGCGGCCTCGGTGGCCCCGATCCGAAGCGTCGGAAACGAGTCGAGGACGGGTGACAGTGCCGCGGCGTGCAGCCGGCCGACCTGCTCGTCGACGACGAGATGCGCGCCTCCCGGGAGCTCGTCGAAGGGCGGCAGCGGATCGCCGGCGAAGTCGACGCGGTACGGGCCGGCGTGCGACTGCACGACGAGCGGCTCAGCTACGGGAGAAGCCACCGTCGATCACGATGTTCTGGGCGCTGACGAAGGTGTTCTCCGGGCCTGCGAGCCAGGCGACGAGCGCGGCGATCTCCTCCGGCTGCGCGAGACGTCCGGCGGGCACCTCGGCCACGAGCCTGGCGATGCCCTCGTCCCCGAGCACGCTCCGCGTCAGCTCGGTGTCGACGAACCCGGGCGACACGCAGTTGGCGAGGACGCCGTCGGCCGCGACCTCGGCTGCGAGCGCGGCGGTGAGCCCGTCCAGAGCGAACTTGCTGGCCGAGTAGGAGCCGCGACCGGGACGGCTGACGACGCTCCAGATCGAGGCGATGTTGACGAGCCGCCCCCATCGGCGCTCGCGCATCCGGGGGACGACGGCCCGGCAGAGCACCAGCGGCGCCCGGACGTTCACGGCTTGGATCAGGTCGAAGTCGTCCGGAGCGATCTCCGCGAACGGCGAGAGCGTGTTGATTCCCGCGTTGTTCACGAGCACATCGGGAGCCCACTCGCGAGCCTCCTCCGCGAACGCCTCGAGCGCAATGGGATCGGCAAAGTCCACGCCCCGGTACTCGAGGCCCTCGAGGCCCTCCGCCGCCGCCCGCGTTCCCGTGACGAGAACATCGGCGCCGTCTTCGCGCAGGCGCCCGGCGATGGCGCGCCCGATCCCCCGGGTGCCGCCCGTGACGAGAGCGCGCCGGCCTGTGAGCGGGCCGCTCACGCCTGGGCGCACAACCGCGCCACGTAGGCGCCCACGAGGTGGTCGAGGATCATGTGGGCGTCCTCGGCCGGACCGTACTCGCCGGCGTTCGTCGGGACGTGCACCGCGACGTCGGCGAGCTCGCGCAGGCGTCCCCCGTCGAAGCCGGTGAGCCCGACGACCCGTACCCCGCACGAGCGCGCGTACTCGACCGCGGCGACGACGTTCGGCGAGTTGCCCGAGACCGAGATCGCCACGACGAGGTCCTCGGGATGCAGGTGGCCCTGCAGTTGCTGCACGAAGACGCGGTCGTAGCCGAAGTCGTTGGCGATGCCCGTGAGCACGGCGTTGTTGTCCGAGAGACAGACGGCTCGAAACGGCCGCTGCCACGAGCGCGAGCCGATCGCGATGTCGTTCACGAAGTGGCTCGCCGTCGCAGCGCTGCCGCCGTTGCCGAAGAAGTAGATGCGGCCGCCCTCGTCGCGTGCGCGCACGAGCTCAAGCACGAAGCGCTCGATCTCGTGCTCGTCCAGCTGGGCGAGCACCTCGGCGAGATAGTCCAGGTAGCCGCGTGCGAAGGTCGCCGGGGAAGCATCCTGGGCGTACAGCTCCTCGATCCGGTTCATACCTCGGCGCGCCGAGGAAGCGAAAGGTTCCACCGCTCCGCCCACTCCGGATCGGCGCAGTAGATCCGGTACACGAGCTCCATCGTCCGCAGGGCGTCCTCGGAGGAGCCGGAGGCGACGGGCGCTCCGTCGACGGCGGCGGCGAACGCCGCGACCTCCTCGCTCCACGAGTTGTCCGCGTTGTAGCGCGTGGTCTGCTCGCGCGGGTCGCCAGCATCGCTCTCGCCCTTGAACACGAGAGTGAGCGTCTCGGCGCCGTAACTCTTCGTCGAGGAGAGGATGCCCGAGAGCACGATCGCTCCCCGTTCGAGCGTGATGTCGAGGTTGAAGCGGTGCCGCCACTGCGTCGCAGAGGAGTGGAGCAGCGCGACGACGCCGTCATCGGTGCGCATGAGCGCGTAGGCGTTGTCCTCGACGTCGTGCCCCCAGAAGGCGTTCGAGACGTGGCTGTGCACCTCCGTGAACTCGCCCGCGAACAGGCGCATCAGGTCGACCATGTGGATGCCCTGGTCGAGGAGGATGCCGCCGCCGGCGAGCGCGCGCTCGATGCGCCAGTTCGTCTCGACGTCGAACCTGATCATCTGGGACTTCCCGTAGATGCCGCGCATGTCGACGATGCGGCCGAGCTCGCCGCTCGAGACGATCTGGAGCGCGTCGCGCACCGAGTCGTGGTAGCGGTGGTTGAAGCCGTACATCAGGACGAGGCCGGGATGACGGGACTCGCATTCGCGGACGCGGAGCACGTCCTCGACGTCGCGTCCCGGCGGCTTCTCGCAGAAGACGTGTAGACCGCGCTCGAGCGCGGCGATCGTCACCTCTGCGGCGAGGTAGTTGGGGAGCGAGACGAAGAGCGCGTCGAGCT
>JAICZB010000073.1 GCA_025933895.1 Thermoleophilia bacterium | reverse complement strand
CACGAAGCCCGCCTGGTCGGAGCGGGTCGTGGTGAGCGACAGCGAGACGACGAGGTCGGCGACGTCGTCGGCTCGGTTCTGGGCCAGCGCGAGCAGCAGCAACCCGAGACCGGCCCGCGTGTCCTCGTCGAGCCGGCCGAGGAGACCGAAGTCGAGGAGCGCAAGCCGGCCGTCGTCGGTCAGGAGCACGTTCCCGTGGTGCGGATCTGCGTGGTAGACGCCCTCCACCACGACCTGGAACACGTAGGCGCGGAAGAACTCGCGCGCCAGCGCGGCCGCCTGCTCGGGCGCCAATCCGTGCCCAACCTCGACCTTGCGGCCCTCGATCAACTCGAGGACGAGCGCACGCTCGCTCACGTACGGTCGCATCACCCGCGGCACGACGAGCCCCTCGAACCGCTCGACGAGCCCTCGCACGAGCTCCGTGTTGTGCGCCTCCTCGACGAAGTCCATTTCCGCACGGAGGTGGAGCTCGAGCTCCTCCGCGAGCTCCTCGAGCTGGATCCGCTGCGCGGACTCGGAGTGACGGGCGATTCGTACCGTCGAGCGCAGCACCGCGAGGTCGAGCTCGACCTGCTCGACGATGCCAGGGCGGCGCACCTTGGCGACGACCTCCTGGCCGGTGGCGAGCAATCCGCGATGCGTCTGCGCGATCGACGCGGTGGCGAGCGGCTCCGGGTCGACGCTGACGAACGCGTCCTCGCCGAAGTCCTCCCTCAGCACGGCCTCGATCTCGGGGAACGGGACGCCGGGCACGTCGTCGACGAGATGCCCGAGCTCGTCGATGTAGACGTCGGGCAGGAGATCCGGACGCGACGAGAGGAGCTGTCCGAGCTTGATGAAGGTCGTCCCGAGCTCCTCGAGGCCGCGACGGAACGACTGCGCCCCCTCGGGCGTGGCGTCTCGCCGGCCGGTCAAGCCGACCTCGGCCAGGATCCGCCGCAGTCCACTCTGGTGTGCGACCCGCCCGACGGTCAGCGCGCGCCGAGCGCGCTCGAGACGTGCGCCCACGAGGGCGTCATGCCACCGTTGGCGACCTGGGAAACGCAGGCGCGGGTCGCGCGTGTGCTCCCAGGTCTAGAGGCCGCCGCCGTCGCTCATCCCGTGTCCGGGACCACCGTGGAAGCCATGGGTGCAACCGAGGATGAACGCGATGAGCGATGCGATGAGCAACAGGTACATCAGTCGCTTGTGGGTCAAAGTCGTCACCTCCTTCTTCCCCTTCTAGAAGCGGACGTCCTGAAGAGCCTCTGCAGCCGTGCGATAGAGCTCGGCCGCCTTTTCGTGATCCCCCCGACGCGCTGCCAGGTCGCCGCGTGCGACCCAGGCGGCCGCGCGGTGGCTCCCGGAGCCGAGCTCGCCGAAGCTCGTCTCGGCGGCGGTGAACGCCGCCTCTGCCTCGTCGAGCCTGTCCTGCTCGAGCAGGGACCGACCGAGCACGAGCTGCGCGCTGCCGATCTCGTCGACGTAGTCGACGCGGCCGTCGAGAAGCTCGAGCGCCTGACGCGCCTGATCCTCGGCCAGCACGATGCTGCCGGTGCGCAGGTGGACCTGCGCCAGCGACGAGACCGCGCGGCCGGCGTCGGCGTCGCGCCCGAGATCGAGCGCGATCGAGAACGACTCCTTGAGCAGCTTGACGGCCTGGTCGGTGTTCCCGAGCAGGAAGTTGAGGCCCCCAAGGTTGTTCGTGAGCTGGCTGACGTGGACGCGATCCGCGAGCTGGGAGTACGCCTCGCGCGCCTTCTCCGCGTAGTTGCGCGCCAGCACCCAGTGCCCCTCGCGATCGGCGATCAGAGAGGCCTGGAAGTACGCGGCGCCGATGGTGCGGAGGTCTTCGACGCCCTGCGACAGCTCGAGCGCGCGCTCGACGTCGTCCCGCGCGCCTTCGAAGTCCCGCTGGCGCTGCCAGCAACGGGAGCGCCACGAGAGGATGTTCGCCTTGAGCGCGTCGCAGGGGAGCCCGGAGCGGTCGGCGAGCGCGAGGGCTTCGTTGAACAACGCGAGCGCGGTCTGCACGCTGGTGAGCTGGTAGCGGCAGCAGCCGAGCCAGAACAGCACGTCGGCCCGCTCGACGTCGGAGAACGATTCGGCTTCGGAGATCGAGCGCGCCTCGTTGAGGAGCTCGACTGCGGCGCGGTGCTCGCCGGTGCGCATCTTCGCGAGCCCGCTGCCGCAGAGCGCGCGAACCTGCAGCTCGGGCATGCCGGTCGCCCGGGCAGCGCCCACCAGCGGCTCGAAGGCTTCCGCAGCCTCGACATCTTCCTGCGCCTCGTACAGAGCCTCGGCGCGCGAGAGGGCACCTTCGAGCCGAGCGCGCTCGTCGGTCGCGACACCGCTCGCGAGGAAGCCGGCATCGATGCCCAGACGGTCGGCGAGCCACTCGATCGTGCCCGCGGTCGGGCGCGTCTTGCCGCGCTCGATCTGCGACACGTACTCCTTCGAGAAGCGCTCGCCGGCCAGCTCGCTCTGCGTCAGACCCGCGGCGACGCGGAGCTGGCGGAGGCGTTCCCCGAGGCGAAGTCCTTCGGGGCTGGTCTTGCGAGTGGTGCGGCTGGCGGTCTCTCGCATGGGCATGGTCTCGGCGCTGTTGCAGTCAAGCGCATACTTCACTGAAGTGCAAGTTCATTGATTTGAACATCCCCCTTTTGGGCCCTATTCATCGGGAATGTTGGTCAACTGCGCCAAACGCAAAATCACTTGACCGAGCTACTTGACGAGTGCCCCCGAGGCTCCTATAGTGAGCCCACCTTGCAACCAGGCCGGACGCCAGGCCACGGTTCGCAGGGGGCGCGCCGGGACTCCCGGTGAGGGACGTGAGACGGGTGGGCCGCAGATCCGTCTCTCGTAACCCCACCGAGAGTGGCGCGCCTCTCGAGAAGGCCCCGGAGCCGCAGCCGGGGCCTTTTCATTGGGCTTCGCCCGCTGCGCTTGGTCGGGCGCGCGCGCTTCGCGCGCGGGCGCGCCCTGCGCTCCGCTTTCCGCTCGCCCCTTGTGGCAGGCCCCGCGCATGTCGGGGCCTGCCACGGGAGAGCCAAGAGCTAGTTCAGCCTCGGAGCCAGCTGAGGCGGGCTGCGCGGATGGCTCCGAGCTCCTTGTCGTCGAGCAGACCGACCCGCCTTCCGACCATGCCGAGGATGCCGCCCGCCAGCATGATCCACGCTTCCGAGTCGGCGTCCCGCTCGGCGGCGATCGCTCCCTGCGCCTGACCGCGGCGGATCAGATCCGCGACGAAGTCGTGCACCTCGCGCATATGCCTGCGGAGGTGTCGCCGCAGCTCCGGATCTTCGGACGCCTCACCGAGCGCCTGCACCCAGAGCTCCGCGAGCTGAAGCTTCGGCGACCGGACCGAGACGTGTCCCTTGCCGATTGCCTCGACGGCGGCGCAGGCGTCGGCGGCCTCGTCGAGCTGCCGCTCCCAGGCTTCGCGCGTCTTCGCCCAGACGTGCTCGAGCGCGGCGAGGTACAGCTCGCGCTTCGAGGCGAAGTGGCGATAGAGGATCGGCTCGGAGACTCCCGCGGCGCGGGCGATCTCCGCGGTCGTCGTGCCGTGATAGCTCCCGTCGGTGAAAAGCCGGATCGCGGTCTCGACGAGGTGCCGCCGGCGGTCGGCCGCCGCCATGCGCGGCGCGGCGACGCTCACGCCGCCAGCTCCGCGAGGTGCTCGCGCACGACCTGGGGCCGCGTCCGTACGGTGACCACGGCGACGATCGCCGCCGCGAAGCTGATCGCAGCGCTGACCGCGAGCCCCGCGTGGAGGCCGTTCACGTAGTCCTGCGCTCCGGCGAGCGAATGCTGCGGGTGATGGATGAAGGACGCGACGATCGCCCCGATCAGCGCGATCCCGAGCGAGCCGCCGACCTGCCGGAAGCTGTTGAGGACACCGGAGCCGACGCCGGCCTTGTCGACGGGCACGGCTCCCATCGCCGCCGCCGTCATCGGCGACATCGTGGAGGCCATCCCGACGCCGCCGAGGACCATCGCCGGCAGCAGCGTCCAGAAGTCCGAGTGGAGGCCGACCCGTTGATAGAGCAGCAGCGAGACCCCGACGAGTGCCATCCCGCCTCCCATCAGCCAGCGCGAGCCGACCTGATCGGAGAAGCGGCCCGCGATCGGTGCGATGAGGATGATCAGGATCGTCATGGGTAGGAACATCGCCCCCGCCTGCGTCGCCGAGTAGTGGAGGATGCTCTGGATGTAGATCGAGACGAAGAAGAAGACGCCGAACATCGAGAGCGAGACGAGCATCGCGACGAGGTTGGCGCCGGCGAAGGACCCGACGCGGAACAGCGACAGGTCGAGCATCGGCAGCCGCTGGTGCAGCTCGAGCAGGATGAACGCCACGAGCAGGACGGCCGCCGCGGCGAAGAGGCCGAGAATCTCGGCAGAGCTCCAGCCGCGGTTGTTCCCCTCGATCAGCGCGTAGCTGAGGGAGAAGAGAAACCCGACCGAGGTGACGAGGCCCGGAAGGTCGATGCTCTGCTCGTGCGAGGTGTCGCGCGACTCGCGGATCACGAGCTGCGAGACGACGATCCCCACCGCGCCGACCGGGACGTTGACGAAGAAGATCCAGTTCCAGCTCAGGTTCTCGGTGATGAGGCCGCCGGCGAGCGGGCCGATCGCGAGCGCGAGCGCCGAGACGCCCGCCCAGATCCCGATCGCCTGCCCGCGCTCTTTCGGCGCGAAGGTCGCGGTGATGATCGAGAGCGTCGCCGGGTTCATGAGCGCCGCTCCTACACCCTGAACCGTTCGCGCGCCGATGAGGAATCCGGCGCTCGGCGCGAGGCCGCACGCAAGCGAGGAGAGCGTGAAGACGACGAGGCCGAGGACGAAGATTCGGCGACGGCCGTAGAGGTCCGCGAGCTTGCCGCCGGTGATCAGAAGCGCCGCGAACGTGAGCGCATACGCCGTCACCACCCACTCGAGCTGCGAGAGCGAGACGTGGAGGTCCGTCCTCATCGTCGGCAGCGCGACGTTCACGACGGTGTTGTCGAGCATGATCATGAAGAGGCCGAACGCCACTGCGGCGAGCGTCAGCCACTTGCGGTTTTCCTCGGCCGTCAGGACGGCCAGCACTCTCGTTCTCACCAGGTCTCCTCGTCCGTAAGTTAGCGCTCACTAGGTTAGCGGACGCTAACTTAGCTCCGCGAGTAGAGTCTCGGCGTGACCGAGCTGGCGGGACAGCGGGCGCTCGTGACCGGCGGCGGTCGCGGGATCGGCGAGAACATCGCGCGCGAGCTCGCGGCCGCGGGGGCTGAGGTCGGCGTGAGCGGTCGCACGGCCGACCAGGTCGAAGCGGTCGCGGCGGCGATCGGCGGCCGTGCGCTCGTCGGAGACGTGACGCGTCGAGAGGACGTGGAGCGCTGGTTCGCCGAGCTCGGGCCGGTCGACCTGCTCGTCGCGAACGCCGGCACCGGCAACCGCGGCGTCTCGTGGGAGCTCGACCCGGCCGAGTGGTGGCAGGTGTTCGAGGTGAACGTGCTCGGCGTCCACCTCTGCTGCAACGCCGTCATCCCCGGGATGCTCCAGCGCGGCCGCGGCCGCATCGTGATCGTCGGCAGCGGCGCCTCCTATCTTCCCGGCGCCACCGACACCAGCTACACCTCCTCGAAGGCGGCGATCTGCCGCTACGGCGAGACGCTCGCGAATGCTCTCGCGGACCGGATTCCCGTCTTCGTGATCAGCCCCGGCCTGGTGCGCACCGCCATGACCGAGGGCCACTTTCCGGACGACGCGCCCTGGACTCCTCCGGAGTGCGCCCCGCAACTCGTCCTGAAGCTCGCCGGCGGAGGCTACGACGCGCTCGCAGGCCGCTACCTCCACGCGGAGCACAGCGACGTCGATGAGTTGGTCGCGCACATCGACGAGGTCCGGGAACAGGACCTGCAAGCGATTCGCCTGCAGCGAGCGGAGGTTTTCGACCTATAATCGAAAACCTATGAGGGTCGCCCTCGCGCAGATCGACCCGACAGTCGGGGACCTCGACGGGAACCGCGACCTGATCGTCGCGCACATCGAGGAGGCGCGGGCGGCCGGCGCCGATCTCGTCGTCCTCCCCGAGCTCGCGGTGACCGGCTATCCGCCCGAGGACCTGCTCCTGCGGCCCGGATTCGTGCGCGCAGCCCACGCGTCGCTCGAACGCATCGCGGCGGAGACTCGGGACATCGTGGCGCTCGTCGGCGTGCCGCTCCATGACGGCGATCTCTACAACGCATGCGCGGTCTGCACCGACGGCGAGATCACGGGCTGGGCGAAGAAGTGGCACCTGCCGAACTACGGCGTCTTCGACGAGAAGCGCTACTTCGCCTCCGGAGACGAGCTCGCGCTGATCGAGGTGGCCAACACGAGGGTCGGGATCACGATTTGCGAGGACATGTGGGTTCCCGGGGCGCCGACGACCGCGCTCGCCGCGGCGGGTGCAGAGCTCGTCGTCAACCTCTCGGCCTCTCCGTTCCACGTCGGGAGAGCCCAGGAGCGCGAAGCCATCTTCTCGGCACGCGCACGGGAGAGCGGCGTTCGCGTCGCGCTGTGCAACACGGTCGGCGGCCAGGACGAGCTCATATTCGACGGGCACTCGCTCGTGATCGGGAGCGACGGCACCGTGCTGGCTCGGGCGCCCGGCTTCGAGGAGACCCTATTCGTCGTCGACCTCGAACGGCCGGAGGCGGCGGGGCTCGAGCCGCTCGCGGAGGACATCGAGCAGATGCGGCGCGCGCTCGTTCTCGGCCTGCGCGACTACGTCGCGAAGAACGGCTTCGACGCGGTCGTCGTCAGCGTGTCGGGCGGGATCGACTCCGCCGTCACGGCGACGCTCGCCGCCGAGGCGCTCGGGCCGGACTGCGTCCACTGCGTCTCGATGCCCTCCCGCTACTCGTCCGAGGGGACGCGGAGCGACGCGCGCCGGCTCGCGGAGAACCTCGGCTGCGACTTCCGGGAGCTCCCGATCGAGCAGGTGGTCGAGGCCTACACCGGCGTCCTGGCCCAGTCCTTTGCGGGACGCGACGTCGATGTCGCCGAGGAGAACCTCCAGGCGCGGATCCGTGGGACGCTCGCGATGGCGCTGTCGAACAAGTTCGGCTGGCTGCTCGTCGCGAGCGGCAACAAGTCGGAGCTGTCGGTGGGCTATGCGACGCTCTACGGCGACATGGCCGGCGGCTTCGCGCTTCTCAAGGACGTGTTCAAGACGGACGTGTTCCGGCTTGCCCGCCATCTGAACGAGCAGGCGGGGCGGGAGCTCGTGCCGCAGTCGACGATCGACCGGGCTCCGAGCGCAGAGCTGCGCGAGGGCCAGCTGGACGAGGACTCGCTCCCGCCTTACCCCGAGCTGGATCGCGTGCTCGAGGCGTACGTCGAGGAGGACCGCTCCCTCGACGAGCTGAGCGCCGACGGTTTCGACCCGGACGTGGTGGCGCGCGCGGTCGCGCTCATCGACCGGGCGGAGTACAAGCGCCGGCAGGCGCCTCCGGGAGTGCGGCTGCGGCCGAAGGCGTTCGGCCGCGACCGGCGGACGCCGATCACCAATCGCTGGCGGAGCTGAGCAGCTCCTCGATGTCCCGCGGCGGGTCGGGGAGCTCGCGCAACTCGTCGACGGTGAACCAGCGCGCCTCGCTGCCTTCGCCGAGCTCCTCGACCTCGAACCGAGGGACCCGCACGAGGTAGTAGCGGTTCCGCTGCCCGCCGAACTCCTCGATGCGGAGATGGTGTGCGCGCTCGAAGAGCAGCGGGCCGAGCTCGAAGTCCGTCAGACCGATCTCCTCCTCGAGCTCGCGCTCGAGGGCCTCGCGGTCGCTCTCGCCCGGATCGACGCCGCCGCCCGGCGGGAGCCACCACGTCTCGTACTCGTTGACGTAGCGGATCAACAGCGTCCGCCGGTCCGGGGCGACGACCACCGCGCGCACGCCCTCGCGGGTCGACAGCCCGGATGCGCGCCCGGCGAGCTCGTGGAACCAGCACAGCCGCTCCTTCCACGGAACCGCGGCGTTCGCGGGCGACGTGGACGGGAGGACGAAGAGCTGCGTGCCACCGAGCCTCTCCTGCTGCAGGCCGAGCTCGGGGCGCACGCCGAAGGCTCCGCGGTAGGCCTCCTTCCCGACGAAGGCGAGCCAGCGCGGCCGGAGCTCCCGGGCGATGTGCTCGAGCCGCTCGGCGGACCCGGCGAAGTCCGCCCGCCGCAGGTCGCCGGAGCCGGGCGTCGTGCGATAGGCGGCGTTCGTGACTCCGATCCCTTCCTCGAGCAGCGCGAACTGCTCGTGAGGCTCGTAGAGGCGAGAGGTCAGCTTCGCGGCGTGGAGGAGACGCCAGAAGTCGTTGCGTGGGTTCGCGAAATGCGCGCGGGCCGCGGCCGACACGCGTCCGGGGTTGATGCCGACGAAAACCGTGCGGAGGTCGGGAGCGAGGACGTCGGGCACCTCGCTCGGCGTCGCGTCCTGTCCGGCCATGTCCTCTGCGTGAGCCACGTCTTCCCCCAACGGGGGAGCGAGGCTCCCTTTGTGAACGGTAGGCGACGAGCCGTTACCGCGTGGTCGCAACTTCGTGCCAGATGCCTGTCGAGCCGCTACGCGGCCTCGGCGGCCGCTTCGGCCGCGTCGAGCTCGGCTATGAGCTCCTCCGTCCGGGCCTCGATGCGCGCCTCGAACTCTCGACGCAGATCCTCGCCCGAGACGGCCGATTCGTAGCGCGGGCGCCGCGGCTCGATCTTGACCAGGGTCACCGTCGAATCCCAGCCGCCGTACAAGCGGACATAGCATTCTGTCTCCGACAGCGAGCGCAGCCGGCGCACGTCCCGCAGCGTAGGACGCGTCCCGGACGGAGCCGGGCATCTGAGACCATGTCCGCATGGCGGTCAGGGCGAAGGAGCTGCGGTACGCGGTCGACCTCAGCGCGAACGGCGAGCTCAGCGAGGAGACCGGCGCCGCGCTCGACGTGCCCGCGGGGTGGTCGCCCGAGCACCTGCTTCTCGCGGCGCTCGTCCGCTGCTCGCTCAAGAGCCTCGGCTTCCACGCCGAACGAAAGGCCGTCGGCGTTCGCTCGGCCTCCGGAAGCGGCCGGACGCTGGTGACGAAACGCGAGGCGGACGACCGGTACGCGCTCGTCGAGACGCACGTCGAGCTCGTCGTGGAGCTCGAGCCCGAGCCGGACACGCTCGCCGAGCTGTTGGCCCT
>JAICZB010000161.1 GCA_025933895.1 Thermoleophilia bacterium | reverse complement strand
GCAGGCTTTGCGGGCCGGGTCGCCGTCGAGGCCCGCCCGATGGTCATCGACGTCGACGAGTACCCGATCTACAACCCGATCCTCCGCCAGAAGCACCTCAAGTGCATGGTCGGCGTGCCGCTGCTCGTGCGCGGCGTCTCCCTCGGCGTCCTCCATGTCGGGACGCTCACGCCGCGCCGGTTCACGCGGGACGAGGTCGAGTTGCTGCAGCTCGTCGCCGAGCGGGTCGCGATCGCGATCGAGCGGGCGCAGCTGCACGAGGATCTGATCCAGCTCGACCAGCTCAAGCTGAACTTCGTCGCCATCGCCTCGCACGAGCTACGCACCCCTGCGACCTCGGTCTACGGCGTCCTGAGGACGCTCGCCGACCGCGGTCCCGAGCTCAGCGAGGAGCTGCGAGCCGAGCTGCTCTCCGTCGGTGTCGAGCAGGGCGAGCGTCTCCGGCGCTTGCTCGAGGAGCTGCTCGACCTCTCGCGTCTCGACGCGCGCGCCATCAACGTCGAGCCCCGGCCGGTCGTGCTGAAGGCCGCGCTCGCGGACGTCGTCCACGGGGCGCTCTCTTCTTCCGACGCGGTCGACCTCGAAATCCCGGACGACCTCGCCGCCGTCGTCGACCCGCTCGTGCTCGAGCGCGTGGTCTCGAACCTCGTCGCGAACGCAGTCCGCTACGGCGAGCCGCCGATCCGGATCGTCGCGTATCAGCGCGACCGGCACCTTCGGATCGCGGTCGAGGACTCTGGCCGCGGCGTCCCGAAAGAGCTCGAAGGGAGGATCTTCGACCGCTTCGCCCGCGGCGGCAGCGCCGGCGAGAGCGGCTCCGGCCTCGGCCTCGCGATCGCGCGCGCGTACGCGCAGGCACACGGTGGCGATCTCGTCTACGACCCGCGCTCGAGTGGCGCCCGCTTCGAGCTGCTCATTCCTCAGGAACGGAACGGGCTCAGCTAGCCCGAGCGAGAGCCCTCTGCAGCGCGTTGAGCGTCTCGGGCCCGACCTTGCCGTCCTCACCGATGCGCTGCGCGAGCTGGAACTTCTCGACGGCGATCATCGTCGCGGGCCCGTAGTCGCCGTCGGCCGGGCCTGACAGGAAGCCGAGCGAGATGAGCGCCTTCTGCAGGATCTTCACCTGCGCTCCGGTGTCGCCGGGAATCAGGCTCTGCGAGGGCACTTGAACCGTGGGTGTCGTGGACGCGCCCGTCGTGGCCGGAGCCGTGGTCGCGGCCTTCTTCGGCGGCGGCGTCACCGTCGGCGTCGGCGCCTTGCTGCCGTTGAAGACACCGGCGGCCGCGAGGATCCCGAAGAAGACGGCGAGGATGGAGACCGCGATGATCGCGAGCTGCGTCAGCGTCAAGGTCCGGCCGCCGAAGACGATCTCCCGCTGCGCGGGGGCCCGCGCGTCCTCGTCCTCCGGCAGAACCCACACCTCGTCGGCGTCCTCGTAGACGCCACGGTTGGCGCTGCTTTGCGTCTCCGTCGGCGGCGCGGGCTCGTCGAACCAGTCGTCGTAGCCGGGGTCGCGGTCCTCGCGAGCCTCCATGCCGTGACCGTACCGCGTTACGCGCCGCGACGACAAGCCCTGCAGCTCGCAGCTTGACAATGCAGTTGCAAGGATGCAACATTCGTGTTCGATGAATGCAGCACCGCAGAAGCAGACCGGACCGGCGGTCGACGAGGAGCTGCGCCGCGCGACGATCGACGTCCTGCGCGAGCGTGGCTTCTCCGGGTTGACGCTCGAGCGCGTCGCGGAGATCGGCGGCCGCGCGCGCTCCACGCTCTGGCGGCAGGGTCTCACCCGGGAAGTGCTGGTCGAGGCGCTCGTCGGCGAGCTCGCCGAGGACTTCCGCCAGACGATGTACCCGATCCTCACCTCGCCCGGATCCGGGCTCGAGCGGCTGACGCGCGGCCTCGAGGCGCTCTGCGACCTGATCGACCGGCACCTGCCGCTGATGCTCGCCACGGACGAGGCGTTCCATCAGGACACGGCGCCGGGCGTGCCGCCCGACTACCTGCACCCGTTCATCCAGTTCCTGCGCGAGGGCGCGCGCGACGGTTCGCTGCCCGAGGCCGAGGACGTCATCCGCGCGGCGGACATCGCGTTCAACATGGCCGCCTGGCCGTACGTCCATCTCCGTGGGCGCCACGAGTGGCCCGCGGAGGAGGCGAGGAGCACCGTCGTCGCCGTGGTCCTGCGCGGCATAACCGCTCCCGTCACCTCACGACCCAGCAAACGGCGAAAGGAGCCGACATGAGCACCATGGCCCTTCCCTATCGCGAGCCGCTCGTCCCGCGCGATCCGGGCGACCGTCAGATCCCGGAGCCGCCGCGCCGCGGCGAGCCCGGCGGCCCGCCCTGCGCCATCTGCGCCGGCAAGACGACGAGCGCGGTCTGGTCGGACGACAACTGGACGCTGCACGCTCCGGTCCAGGGCAGCCTGCCCGGGGCGGTGTGGCTGGCGAGCCGCATCCACGTCGACTCCTTCGCGGATCTCCCCGAGGAGCTCGCCGCCGACTTCGGTCGCGTCGCGGCCCGCGTGGAGCGCGCGATCCTCGCGCTCGGCGACGTCGCGCGCGTCCACCTCTACCGCTGGGGCGACGGCGGCGCCCACTTCCACGTCTGGTTCCTGCCGAGACCGCTCGGCATGCTCGAGGCCTCGGGGATGGCTCTGCCGATCTGGGAGGACGTCCTGCCGAACGTGACCGACGAGGAGCTGGCCGCGGCGGCGAAGCGCGTGGCGTCGATGATGTGACCGCGCTCCTGATCGTGCTCGCCGTCGGCTTCTCCTGGAGCATCGGCGCGCACTACACCGGCGCCGTGATGGGGATGCCGCACGCGCTGCGGGCCATCGGCGCGTGGCAGGCACTCCTCCTCATGGCGCCGCTGGCGCTCGTGGGCGCGACGTTCGCGAGCCACGAGGTGGAGAAGAGGGTGGGCTCGGGCCTCACGGATGGGCGGCTTTCGGTGAGCCAGCAGGTCGTCGTGATCGGGGTCGCCTTCGCGGTCACGACCTTCTTCAACCGGTTGCGCATGCCTACCTCGACCATCCAGATCCTCGTCTTCTGCGTCATCGGGGTCACCCTCGCGAGCGGCACCGGCGTCCGCTGGCCGTCGATCGAGCACCTCATCGGCGTCTGGGCCGCCGCGCCCGTTGCGGCGATCGTCCTCGGCCTCCTCCTGACGCTCGGCCTCGACCGGCTTCCGCTCGGCGGCAGGATCGGGTCCGTGCTCGTCGCCGTGGGCGCGTGCGCCGCCTTCGCGATGGGCGCCAACGACGTCTCGAACGCGAGCGGGGCGCTCGTCGGCACCGGCACCTTCGGCCCGCTCGCGGCCGGAGCGGTCGGCGGCGCCGGGATTGCGGTCGGCGTCCTCACGTGGGGAAAGCCGCTGCTGCGGAGGGTCGCCTTCGAGATCGTCGACGTCGACCGGGCGATGGCGACGGCGGCACAGCTCGTCCAGGCCGGCGTCGTCCTCGCAGCGGTCGCCTTCGGCTTCTTCACGTCGATGAACCAGGCGCTCGTGGGCGCCATGGCTGGTGCCGGATTCGCCCGCGGCCGCGAGACTGTGCACCTCTCGACGCTGCTCTCGATCCTCCAGGGCTGGCTGCTCGGCCCGGCGGCGTCGATAGCAGCCGGCTACGTCTTCGGGCTGCTCGCGCGTTAGCGCGCGAGGACTGCCAAGAGCGAGTTCACGACCCGCGGATCGAATTGCGTGCCGGCGCATCTCTGCAGCTCGGCTGTGGCTTCCTCGAGCGAGAGCGCGCTCCGGTACGAGCGGTCGGTGGTCATCGCGCTCCAGGCGTCGCACGTGCACACGATGCGTGCGACGAGCGGAATCTCCTCGCCGGCCAGTCCGTCCGGATAGCCGTTCCCGTCCCAGTGCTCGTGGCAGGAGCGGACGAACGGACCGACCTCGCCCAGCAGTCCGCCGGCGCGTTCGAGCATCTCCTGGCCGAGGATGGTGTGGGTGTTCATCAGCGCTCGCTCCGCGTCGTCGAGCGGGCCGGGCTTGTTGATGACATCGCTCGGGATCCGCAGCTTCCCGACGTCGTGGAGGAGAGCCGTGAACTCCACCATCCGCTGTGCGTCGGCGTCGAGGCCGAGCCGCTCCGCTACGGAGAGGACGAGCTCGACGACGTCCCGGCTGTGCTCGCCGGTGTATGCGTCGTCCGCTTCGATCATGTCCCCGAGCAGGTACGTCGTCCCCTGGTAGGCGTCCTTCAGCTCGAGCACCTTGTCGTTCTTCTCCTGGCGTTCGCGCCCGACGTGGGCGACGATCAGCACCATCGGCATCAGCAACAGGAGCGCCGCCGGATGGCGATACGCGGGAAAGGCCGCCAGGAGGCCGAGCGGCGCGAGCACGAGATCGAAGCCGTAGACGAGTACCGCGCTCCGGAGGTCGTCGCGCAGCGAGACCGGCACGACGGAGCGCTGCAGGGCGAAGGTCGGCACGAAGTCGAAGACGAACTGCGCCGCGATCGCCGCGAGGTAGACCGGCGCATCGCCCCACCGCGGCATGCTCGTCCCCGCGAGGTAGAGGACGAGCGCCGGGCCGACGCTGTACCAGCACGAGCCGATCGTGATCGCGAGCCGGTCGGGCGGCATCTTGCCGCGCGCGACGTCGGGCAACCGACCCAGGAGCGTCGCCGCGCAGACGGCGAGGGGGAGAGTGGGCAGCGGGAGGACGAACCACATCACGACGAAGATCGCCTCCGTCGGGATCGCGTAGAAGCCGGGGAACTCGACCTCGACGCGCGACGTGATCGCGTAGGCGGCGACCGAGCTGACGAGGGCGACGAGCGAGAGAGGCCGGTGCGCCGGCAGCAGGAGCGCCGTGAGCGCGACGGCGACGAAACCGGCCGCGAGCAGGCCGGTCCGGCCCGTGTGCGCCAGGTGCTGGGACTCGCTCTCGCGTGTGATCGCGAGAACGGCGTCGTCGGTTGTGCGTGCGGGCGTCCCCGCGATTGCCTCGGTCACTCACCCAAGATCGGCACACCTGCCGGGGGTGCTTGAGCTCGAGCGCGAGAACCCTCGTTCGAGTGAAGGAAGCCCCCCGGCGGAGTGATTGTCGAGCGGTTCGCGCCGATCCAGAGTGAGCGCACTGTTCCTGCGGCTCTGACGAGGTTTCCAATGAGGGGTACTAGGCGTCTGTGGTGCATGTCGGCGGCGATCGTGGCTGCCGCCGTCGTTTCGATTCCGGCAGCGTCCGCCGGGACTCCGAGGGGGTTGCTCGGGCTCCTCCCGTCCTGTGGCGCGACGAGCCATCCGTTCACACCCTGGGGCGACGGCGGCGCGTACTGCGCCTTCCCGAACCTCGGCTTCGAGAGCGGCAGCACCGGGTGGAAGCTGAGCGGCAGCGCCCCGGTCGTCGCGGCGAACGAGCCGTGGCACGTGTCGGGCCCCGGCAGCCACGCTCTCCAACTCGGGCCGGGCGCCTCCGCGCTGAGCTCGCCGCTGCCGGTCAGCCTGCTCGACCCGTGGCTCCGCTTCTTCGCGCGCAGCGCCGGCGCCAACGGTTCGCTTCACGTCCAGGTGTACTTCCGCGGGCTCACCGGCAACCTGACCGGCCTGCTCAACTTCGGCAGCTTTTCGCCGGCCGGCTACTCGAGCTGGAAGCCCACGCAAAAGGTGCTGTCGGCGCTGGCGCTCCCTCTCCTGACGTCGACCGCCCAGGTCCGGCTCACCTCACAGGCGAGGTCGGGAAGCTGGCAGGTCGACGACGTCTATCTCGACCCCCGAATCGCCAAGCTCGGCTGATCCTCCCAGCCCCGGCCAGGAAGGCGTGACGGTGTCGTCACGCCTTTCCGGCTAGCGTCCTCGGCATGGCGACGAGGGCGGCGACACCGTGGGGACCGGCGGAACTCGTCGAGGAGTTGACCGTCCCGCAACAGGCCGGGAGCAAGCGGTTCGCGTCGAAGGTGCAGCTGCTCGAGACGGCGAAAGGGGAGCGGCTCGTTCGCTTCTCGTACGCAGGGGCGGGCGGCGGCACGCGCGGGCCGGTGACCCTCAGGGAACGAGACATCGGACGGCTCAAAGCCGCCCTCGCCAAGCACCCGACGCTCGCGGAGACTCTCGGACTGGGCTCTTAGATCGCGGCCAGCACGCGCTCGCGGGCGGCGTCGACGAGCGAGGCGAGGATCAGCGCGCCGTCGTCCGACCCGAGTAGCGGGTCGACCGCGTGCTCGGGATG
>JAICZB010000219.1 GCA_025933895.1 Thermoleophilia bacterium | reverse complement strand
TGGTCCCCGCCCACGGTTCGGCGCGGGTCACCGCCGCCGTGTGCCGTTCCTCGGCCGGAGCGGTCGAGCACCTACCGGTTGCCGTCGTGCCCAATCTCGCGCGCTACCTCGCCGACATCAAGAGCGGCAACCTCTGGATCGTGGGTGCGACCGGAGAGTCGGGAACGCCGATGTGGCGGGCCGACCTCTCCGGCGGCATCGCGTTCGTCTTCGGCGCCGAAGGCAAGGGACTGCGTCCGCTCGTCCGACGCACCTGCGACCTCGAGGTCTCCATTCCGCAGCTCGGCCGGGTCGAGTCGCTGAACGTGAGCGTCGCGGCCGCGCTCCTTCTCTACGAGGCGCGGAGGCAGCGCGATGGCTGAGCCGACCCTCTACCTCTTCGACGGCTTCAACCTCCTGCACGCCGGCGGATTCGGCTCGCCGGAGGAGCTACGCGACCTGCTCGCGAGCTGGGTCGCCGCGCAGGGAGCGCGCGGCGTGCTCGTGTTCGACGGCGAGGGAACGGACGAGCGGCTCGGCCCGCTCGACGTTCGCTGGGCGAAGGACGCGGACGCCGTGCTCGAGCGGCTCGCCGCGGAGCACCGGAGTAGAGGAGAGGTGGCGATCGTGTCCTCCGACGCGGCAGTTCGCAGCACGGCCGGGATCGAGGTGCGCAAGGTCGCGTCCCAGGCGTTCATGGCCGAGCTGGCCCGTCCGAGCCAGCCGCCGTCGCAACGGGGAGACCTTCGCGATCGCCTCGACCCCGACACGCTCGCCCAGCTAGAGCGGTTACGCCGCGGCGAACGCTAGATCTCCCTAGCTTCTGAGGTCCACGACAAACTGGGTCCATAGCAATTGGACTTGTAAAACCTTGGACCGCTTGCTATCTTCGCCTCGACCACAGGGTGAGACTTCACCCTCACGAAGCCCGGGAGGCGCGCCATGGCTGCTCGCACCGCGACAGCGCACTCGCCGCAAAAAGCTCAACGAGAGCTGGAGGATCTTCAGCTCGTCCTGAAGGCTCGGAACGGAGACGGCGTCGCGATGGACGCACTCATTCGCCGTTACACCGGCTTCGTCCGTCTCAAGGCCAGCTCGTATTTTCTCGCGGGCGGCGACAACGACGACCTTCTGCAAGAGGGGCTGATCGGCCTCTACAAGGCGGTGCGGGATTTTCGCACCGACAAGGAGACGTCGTTCCGCAGCTTTGCCGAGCTCTGCGTCACCCGCCAGATCATCACGGCGATCAAGACGGCGACCCGCTTCAAGCACACGCCTCTCAACACGTACGTCTCGTTCAGCCACACGCCGGCCGGACAGGACGGCGAAGGGGAATGCACGCTCGGCGACGCGTTGCCCGGCCCCGCGGTGCAGGAGCCGCCGCTCGTCGTGATCTCGACCGAGGAGCTGCAGAGCCTCGTCTTCAACCTCGGCACGGGTCTCTCGCCGCTCGAGGCGGACGCGCTGCGGCTCTATCTCGAGGGCTCGTCTTACGAGGACATGGCCGACCTCCTCGGTTGCGATACGAAGACGATCGACAACGCCCTGCAGCGGGTCAAGCGCAAGATCCTCGCGCACCAGAAGGGCCGCGAAGTCCTGCTCTGACGGTCGCTACGCTGGTCGCCGTGCCGGAGTAGCTCAGCTGGTAGAGCACCTGATTTGTAATCAGGCGGCCGTCGGTTCGAGTCCGACCTCCGGCTCCTCCTCCTCTTAGAACTCGTTTCGGAATGACCACGCGCTGACCGGGTGCGATGGTCGAGTGCGAGTCAAGGACGCAGGAAGCGTGAATAGCAGCGCTATTCGCGCGACCGAGGACGCAGGATCGCGCCGACCAGCGCGGCCTGGCAGTCCGTGCTTCATTTCGATGCGAGTTCTTAGCCCTCGCGGCGTGCCGCCGCTTCGACGAGCCTGGCGGGCGCAACCTCCGCGTATGCGTCCTCGAGGATCCCCACGATCTCGTCGCGGTCGAAGCCGCGGTCGAGCCTGACGCCGATCCATCCGCGATGTCCGACGTATGCCGGGACGAAGAATCGCCCGGGATCGGCCTCGACGAGCGTGGACTGCATCCCGGACGGCGCCGCGCAGATGAGCGCGAAGCGTCCGTCCCCGTGATGGCTGTCCCAGACCGTCGCGAAGGAGCGCTTGCCCTGGATGAAGAACGTCGGCTCGCCGTGCGACGGGCGCTCGCTCGTCTCCGGGAGGGAGAGGCCGATCTCGCGCACGGCTTCGAAAATCCGCTTCTTCGTCACGACCGAGATCTTGCACTGCGGCTGGCGGGAGAGAGCAGCGCCGCCAGGGCTCGCGGCAGCTCGTCGGCCAGCCGCGCCTTGCGCACGTAGTCGTTGGCGCCTGCCTGCCGGATCTCGAGCACGCGCTCCTCGTAGTCGTGACAGCTCACTGCGACGATCGGCAGCTCCGGGTCCGCCTCGCGGATCTGCCGCGTCGCCTCCACCCCGTCGAGCAGCGGCATCTCGATGTCCATGACGACGGCCTCCAGACCGATCTGCTCGGCCAGGTCCACCGCGTCCCGCCCGTTGCCGGCCCGGCCGGCCACGGTGAACCGCTCGTCCTGCTCGAGCACGAGCGCGATCGTGTCGAGGAACGACTCGTCGTCCTCGGCGACGAGAATCCGGAACGGTCGGGGCAGCTCTTAACCTCCTGTCGCGTCGGGACACGACTACCCGCGGCTGTCGGATGGTAAAGCCGGCGCTAGGCGAGCGCCTGCTCGAGATCGGTCCAGAGCGCCGTTGGATCCTCGAGGCCCGCACTGATGCGCAGCAGCCCTGGCGGAACGCGTTCGCCCTCCCAGCGGCGGCGGCTCTCGATCAGGGTGGTCACGCCGCCGAGCGAGCTGGCGTTGACGATGACGCGGGTGGACGTCTCCACCCTGCGCGCCGTCTCGGCGTCGGCGACGTCGAAGGAGAGCAGCCCGCCGAGCCCGGGATAGCGCACCGTCTCGACCGCCGGATGCGCGCGCAATCGACCGGCGAGGAAGGCTGCGGTCTCCGTCTGGCGACGGACGCGTACCTCGAGCGTCTTCAGGCCGCGGAGCATGAGCCACGCCGGGTCGGGCGCGGCGACGATGCCGGTTTGCCCGCGGAACGTCCGCAGCTTCTCGGCCGCAGCGTCGTCGCGGCAGACGACGGCGCCGAGCAGCGCGTCGTCGTGGCCGGCGAGGTACTTCGTCGCGCTGTGGAGGACGAAGTCGGCGCCGTGTTCGAGCGGCCGCAGGTGGACGGGAGTGGCGACGGTCGCGTCGACGACGACCGGCGCCGGGTGGGCGGCCGTCGCCTCGAGGTTCGGCATCGTCAGGTACGGGTTCGACGGCGCCTCGACCCAGACGAGCTGCACTTCTTCGGGCGGCGGCCCGGTCTGGTCGAACTCGAGCACGCGGAGCCCCCACGGTGCGAGCGCGGCGAACGTGACGCCCGTCCCGTAGTAGCCGCCGCCCGAGAGCGCGATGGTGTCGCCGGGCTCGAGCAGCGACAGGACGAGCGCGGTCGTCGCGCCGGCGCCGGACGGGAAGAGGAGCGCCGTTCCGCCGTCCAGCTCCCCCAGCGCAGCCTCGGCGGCGGCGACGGTCGGGCTCCCGAAGCGCTGGTAGTAGAAGTCGCGTAGCTCGCCCTGCTCGTCATAGGGCCAGATGGTCGACCTGTCGAGCGGCTCGGACATGCGGCGACCCTATACGGGCTCCGGTTGCAGTTCGTCGAGGCGGCCCATGCGCGCGAGTGGAGGGAACAGGCGGCGCCACGAGGCCGCGACACCGATCATGACGGCGCCTCCCGCGACGACGGCGGCCGTCGCACCGACGAGCGACGCCACGACCCCCGACTCGAAGGCGCCGATCTCGTTCGACGCGCTGATGAAGACCCACTCCACGGCGCTCACCCGGCCCTGCAGCTCGGGTGGCGTGACGAGCAGGACTGTCGTCGCGCGGATGTTCATGCTGATCATGTCCGCGAACCCGCTGACGGCGAGCGCGGCGAGGGAGAGCGGCAGCGAGCGCGAGAGCCCGAACACGATCATCGTCGCGCCGAAGACGGCCACCACCGTGAGCAGCGTCGGGCCGGCACGGTAGGCGAGCGGACGCCGCGCGAGGAGCAGGCCGGCGAGGAGCGCGCCGACGGAGGGCGCGGCTCGCAACGCGCCCAGGCCGATCGGGCCGACGTCGAGGATCGTCCGTGCGAACACGGGTGCGAGGGCGATCGAATCCCCGAGGAGGACGGCGACGAGGTCGAGCGAGATCGCGCCGAGCAGCATCCGCGTGCGGACGATGAAGCCGATCCCGGCGGAGAGGCTCTGCCAGTTCAGCTCCGTCGCGGGC
>JAICZB010000305.1 GCA_025933895.1 Thermoleophilia bacterium | reverse complement strand
GTGATCATGATCGTCCTCTTCTCGCTCCTCGCCCGGCGCGTCGTGAGCCGCCGGGAGATCGAGGCCGCGCGTGCGGGGCTCGAAGGCGGCGGCCACGAGCACGGCGCAGCCGCGGGCCGAGCCGGCTGGCGCGAGCGGCTGAGGTCGCCCGCCGGCTGGGCCGACGCCGCGAGCTACACGCTCGCCGACGTGAAGATGCTGCGGAAGGAGATGGTCGCCGGCTACCTCGTCGCCGGCTTCCTCGCCGTCCTCGTTCCCACGAGCGCCTGGCGCGACATCTTCGTGAGCGGGCACGGCTTCTGGACGTCGCTCCAGAACGTCGTCGTAGGGCCGTTCATCGCGATCATCAGCTTCGTCTGCTCGGTCGGGAACGTGCCCCTGGCCGCGGCGCTCTGGCACGGCGGGATCAGCTTCGGCGGCGTCGTTAGCTTCGTCTTCGCCGACCTGATCACGCTGCCGCTGCTCCTCATCTACCGCCGCTACTACGGCGGCAGGCTGACGCTGAAGCTGCTCGCGATCTTCTGGACGGTGATGAGCGCGGCCGGGCTCGCGGTCGAGTACCTCTTCCGCGCCGCCGCGATCGAGCCGACGAAGCGGCCGGCCACCGTCGCGCCGACGGAGTTCCGCTGGAACTACACGACATTCCTCAACATCGTCTCCCTGGTGGTTCTCGCCGGCCTCTGGTGGCTCGCGCGGAACCAGCGGCGCCTCGGCGGCGGCACCGGCTACGCGATCGACCCCGTCTGCGGAATGCAGGTCGAGACGGCGAATGCGGCGGCGCGGTCGGAACGCGACGGACACGTCGTCTACTTCTGCTCGGACCACTGCCTCCACCGCTTCGAAGCGGCGGGAGCAGGCTGAGCAGAAGCGGCTAGGCGCGCCGCGAGATGCCGCGGGTGAAGAAGGCGATCACCCAGACGAGCGCGGCGACCACGGCCAGGATGAACAGCCACTTGATCACCACGACCGCGAGGACGATCCCCAGGACGACGAGCGCCGCCAGCAGAACGAGAAGAAGAAGCATGACCGCGGAGTTACCCTCGCCCTCAGACCTCTAACCCACGTCGCCGAACCAGCGCGCGCGCCGGGTCGGGGCGAACGCCTTCTTGTCCGCTGCGAGCGCCTCGGACGGACCGGCGACCCTGGCTGTGGGGGAGGGCCCGCCGAGGAAGTTCGCCTCCACTTTCGCGACGCGCCCGCTGCCGAACTCGATGTAGCAATTGCCCTCTCCCTCGTAGCGGCGCTCGGACGACTCGCCGCGCAGCCGCCCGATGATGCCGTCGGCGACGACGCCGGCGGCGTTCTCCGCGAACACGCCGGCCTTCGCCATCGGGAGGTCGACGACGTCGCCGACCGCGTAGACGTCCGGGAACGGGGTGAGGAGGGTGCCGCGATCGACCTTGACCCAGCCGTCCTCGGTGAGGCCGGACTCCGCGACCACGGCGGGCACGCGATGGATCGGGATCCCGACGAAGAGGTCGTACGGCAGCCGCTCGCCGCTCTCGAGCACCGCTTCCTTGCCCGCCGGATCGAGCTCCACCACGCGGTTCCTCCCCTTGTACTCGATCCCGCGCGCCTCGAGCTCGTCGAGGAAGCGCTGGGACACCTCCGGCGTGACGGGCACCGGGGCGCCCATCGGCGCGACGATGCGAATCTCGGTGTCCTCCCGGATCCCGCGCTCGACGAGCTGGTCGTGCAGCAGGAACGCGCCCTCGAACGGCGCGGGCGGGCACTTGAACGGCTGCCCGAGGACGCCGATCAGGATCTTGCCGCCGGTGAACGCGGGCAGGGCGTCGCGCAGCCGTTCGGCGCCCGGGACCGAGTAGTACTCGAGCCCGCCTTCCGCGAACCCGGGCGTTGCATCCATGTCGTACTCGGCGCCGAGCGCCACGACGAGGATGTCGGCGGCG
>JAICZB010000243.1 GCA_025933895.1 Thermoleophilia bacterium | reverse complement strand
GGCCGGAATCGCCATCGTCCGCTCGGAGTAGATCGCCCACGCGACGACGATGCCGACGACGCCCGCGAGCACGGTCGCGGCGGAGGTGTAGTACTCCTGCGTGTTCGTCGGGATCGCGGCCTGCAACGTCGGCGCGGCGGGCGCGAGCCAGTCGGTGAACGGGTGCCACCTCGGCGACCACTGCAGCCAGCCGCCGACCGTGGCGAGCACGGCGAGGATCCCCACGGGCACGAGCATCGTCCATGCGCCCTCGCGGCCGTGGCGGTCGTGGTAGTGCTCCCGCACGAACGGGCTCGGCTCCCCGGGGAAGACGAGGAACCAGAGCCGGAACGTGTAGAGGCCGGTGAGGAACGCGCCCGCGATCCCGCAGACCCAGAAGATCCAGCCGTACCAGGTGCCGAGCGCGGCCGCGGACGCGACGATCGAGTCCTTCGAGAAGAAGCCGCTGAACGGCGGGATCCCGACGAGCGCCAAAGCGCCCGCGAGGAAGCACCACTTTGTAAATGGCATCAGCTTTCCGAGACCTCTCATCTGCCGGATGTCCTGCTCGCCCGCGAGCGCATGGATCGCGATGCCCGCCGCCATGAAGAGCAGCGCCTTGAAGAAGGCGTGGGTCATCAGGTGGAACATCCCGTTCGCGTACGCACCCACGCCGGCGCCGAGGAACATGTAGCCGATCTGGGACATCGTCGAGTAGGCGATGACGCGCTTGATGTCGACCTGGACGAGCGCGATCAGGCCGGCGACGAGGAGCGTGAGCGCGCCCGTGCCTGCGGCGATCAGCTCGATCGTGCGCGCCTGCTCGAAGATCGGATGAGTGCGGGCGATCAGATAGACGCCGGCCGTGACCATCGTCGCCGCGTGGATGAGCGCGCTGACCGGGGTCGGGCCCTCCATCGCGTCGGGCAGCCACGTCTGGAGCGGGATCTGCGCCGACTTGGCCGCCGCGCCGCCGAGCAGGCCGAGCGCGACGAGGTTGGTCGCGGTCGACGAGAGATGGCCCGCGAGCGGACTAACGGCCTCGAACGACGCGACGAAGGAGATGGACCCCGTGTGCGCGATGAGGACGAAGAAGGCGAGGGCCATCGTCGCGTCGCCGAACGCGTTCATCACGAAGGCCTTCTTCGCGGCCTGCACAGCGCTCGGCCGCTCGTGCCAGAAGCCGATCAGGAGATACGACGAGAGGCCCACGAGCCCCCAACCGGCGAGCAGCAGCAGTAGGTTGCCGCCCTCGACGAGCAGCAGCATCGAGAAGACGAAGAACGCCATGTACGCGAAGTAGCGGCGCTCCTCGTCGTCCCCGTCCATGTAGCCGATCGAGTAGAGGACGATCAGTCCGCCGACGCCGCTGACGATCAGCATCATCACCGAGCTCAGCGGGTCCACGAGCAGCTGCAGGCCAACGCTGAAGTGGCCGCTGGCGAGCCACGTCCAAGCCGTCGTGATCTCGCCGCGAGCGGTGACCTGGCTCGCTATGGCGGCCGAGGGCGGACCCGTGAGGAAATGGACGACGTGACGATTGTGGACTCCTATGAAGGCCCAGATCGCGCCCCCGAACGCGACGAAGCAACTCGTCGTCGCGATCCAGCCGGCGGCGACGCGCGGGATCCGCGTCCCGCAGAGCGTGATCAGGAGCGTGCCGCCGAGCGGAGCCAGGAGGCAGAGCCAAGAGCCGCCGGTCATCCGCGCAGCTCCGAGAGCCGGTCGACGTCGAGCGAGAGGTTGCGCCGGTTGAGCGCGACGACGAGGCCGAGCCCGACACAGACCTCCGACGCGGCGACGGCCATCACGGCGAGCGCGAAGATCTGGCCGGCGCCGTTGTGCCAGTGGCGCGCGAGCGCGATCAGCGCGAGGTTTCCCGCGTTCAGCATCAGCTCGAGCGAGAGCAGCACGATGAGGACGTTTCTCCGGATGAGTACGCCGAGGGCGCCGATCCCGAACAGGAAGGAGGAGACCGCGAGGTACCAGGCGACGTCGGGGCCGGCCATCAGTGCACGGCCTCCGGCTCGGGCTCCCGCTCGCGCACGGTGCCGCCGGGGCCGATGATCGCCGGATCCGTCCGCCGCGTGTGGGTGCCGAGGATCACGCCGCCGACGGCCGCGACGAGCAGCACGACGGACGTGATCTCGAACGCCAGCAGATGGTCGACGAGGAAGACGCGGCCGATCCAGGCCGGTGTGCCGAACGCGGCTCCGACCGGGCTCTCGCTGGAGAGGCTCCCGCTCGCCTGCAGGCCGACGGCGACGACGATCTCCACGAGCAGGGCGCCCGCGGCGGCGACGGCCGCGACCGTCTGCCAGCCCGGCCCTCCGGACCACGGCGCCTCGCGGCGCGGCCCGACGTACGCGATCACGAACAGGAACATCACGACGACCGCTCCGGCGTAGACGAGCACCTGCGCGGCCGCGACGAACTCGGCGTTGAGCAGGAGGTACATGACCGCGAGCGAGGCGAGGTTCCCGATCAGGGCGAGCGCAGAGTAGAACGCGTTCGAGAACGAGATCACGGCCACCCCCGAGGCGAGGCACGAGAAGGCGGCGACGACCCAGACGAGCCAGACGAGCGCGTTCCCGGCCGATGCGGCGACGAGCCCGCTCACGAGTCGCTCCTGTAGAAGGGGATCGGCGTGTCGTAGAGATCGCGGTCGGCGACAGGCCATTCCTTCACCGGCGGCGCGAGGAGCATGTCCTTCGTGTAGATCTGGTCGTCGCGGTTGTGCTCCGAGATCTCGAACTCGTTGCCGAGCGTGATCGCGTCGAAGGGGCAGGCGAGCTCGCAGTAGCCGCAGAAGATGCAGCGGCTGAGGTTGATCTCGTAGATCCGCGCGTAGCGCTCGCCGGCCGAGACGCGGTTGTCCGGCGTGTTCTCGGCCGCGACGACGCGGATGCAGTCGGCCGGGCAGGCCGCCGCACAGAGCGAGCAGCCGACGCACTTCTCCAGTCCGTTCTCGTGCCGCCAGAGCCGGTGGCGTCCGCGGAAGCGCGGATAGACCGGACGCTTGTACTCGGGGTACTGCTGCGTGATCGGCTTCTTGAAGATCTGCTTGAAGGTGACGCCGAAGCCCTTCAGCGACTCGAGCGGTTGGGGACTCACTGGAACGCCACCACCAGGGCCGCCGTGATCACGGCGTTCACCGTCGCAACCGGGAGCAAGACCTTCCAGCCGAACCGCATCAGCTGGTCGTAGCGCAGCCGCGGAAGCGTCGTCCGCAGCCAGATGAAGCCGAAGAGGACGGCCATCGTCTTGAGCAGGAACCAGATCGGCCCGATGTCCCACGGCCCGTGCCAGCCCGAGAAGAACAGGGTCACCATCAGGCCCGAGAGCGTGATCAGGTTGATGTACTCGGCCATCTGGAACAGGCCCCAGCGCATCCCCGAGTACTCGGTGTGGTAGCCCGCGACGAGCTCCTGCTCGGCTTCGGGCAGGTCGAACGGCGCCCGGCTCGTCTCCGCGATTCCCGCGAAGAAGAAGACGACCAGCCCGATCAGCTGTGGCGCCGCGTAGGGCAGGAACGAGCCCTGGCGCGCGACGATCTCGGGCAGGTTGAGCGAGCGGCCGAGGATGACGACGCCGAGCACGCTCAGGGCGAGCGAGACCTCGTACGACACGAGCTGCGCACACGTGCGCATCGAGCCGAGAATCGAGTACTTCGACTCCGACGCCCAGCCGCCGACGATGAAGCCGTAGATGCCGACCGAGCCGAGCGCGAAGATCGCGATCAGGCCGATCGAGACGTTCGCGACCTCGCCGTTGATCCGCCAGCCGTTCACCGTCCAGCCG
>JAICZB010000301.1 GCA_025933895.1 Thermoleophilia bacterium | reverse complement strand
CGCTGCGGCACGACCGCCAGCTGCCTCCTCGCCTGCACCGGGTCGCGGACGACGTCGACGCCCCCGATGCTGGCGGTGCCGGCTGTCGGCCGGACGCGGGTCGTGAGCATGCCGACCGTCGTCGTCTTCCCCGCGCCGTTCGGGCCCAGCAATCCGAACACCTCCCCTGCCGCGACGCCGAAGGAGACGCCGTCGACGGCGTTGACCGGCGACTTCGGATACCGCTTGACGAGATCTCGGACCTCGACGGCGAGGCCCGCAGCGTCGTCGGGGAGCAGATCGGCGGCCACGCCGAGATCGTAGGCCCGGCCTTGGTGGATCCGCAGAAACGGGTGTACTTTCGGGACATGGAAGGGCTGTCGGATCGCACCATCGAAGGCCGCAAGACGGTCACGGTCCTCTTCTGCGACCTCGTCGCGTACACCGAGCTGGCGGGCCGGCTCGACCCCGAGGCGCTCCGCCGCGTGATGCTCCGCTTCTTCGAGCGCGCGGCCGCGGTGATCGAGGCGCACGGCGGAACCGTCGAGAAGTTCGTCGGCGACGAGGTCATGGCCGTCTTCGGCGTGCCGGTGGTGCACGAGGACGATCCGCTCCGGGCGGTGCGCGCAGCGATCGCCGTCCACGAGTGCGTCGCGGAGCTCGACCGCGAGAGTGCGGCCCACCTCGAGGTGCGGATCGGGATCAACACCGGCGAGGTGGTGACCGGGGACCCGTCCGCCGGCCACGGCTTCGTCAGCGGCGACGCGGTCGCCGTCGGCAAGCGGCTCGAGCAGGCGGCGGCGCCGGGCGAGATCGTCCTCGGCGAGTCCACATATCGCCTCGTCGCGCACGCGGTGCGTGCGACGCAGCTCGAGCCTCTGAGGCTGAAAGGCAAGGCCGAGGAGGCGGTCGCGTTCCGTCTGGAGTCGGTCGACCCGGCTGCGACCGCGATCCCGCGCCGCGACGACACCCGGTTCGTCGGCCAGGAGCGGGAGCTCGAGCGGCTCCACTCCGCGTACCGCGAGGCCACGTCCGCGGGCGTCCGCCTCGTGACGATCGTCGGCGACTCCGGCATCGGCAAATCCCGGCTGGCGCGAGAGCTCCTCCGCTGGCTCGAGGGCCAGGCGATCGTCGTGACCGCGAGTTGTCCGCCGTACGGCGAGGGGACGACGTTCTCGCCGATTCGCGAGGCCTTCCGGCAGGCGGGCCGCGACGAGGAGGTACTCGAGGGGTCGAGCTACGACGTGTTTGCAGCGACCCGAAGCCTGTTCGAGGAGCTCGCGCGCGACCAGCCGCTGGTCGCGGTGTTCGACGACGTCCACTGGGCCGAGGAGACTTTGCTCGACCTGATCGAGCATTTGTGCGTCCGTCTCGGCCGCGCGCCGGTGCTGATCCTCTGCCTCGCGCGGCCCGAGCTTGCGGAGCGGCGGCCTCAGTGGCTCTCGCGCCCGGAGGCGACGCTCACGCTCGACGCGCTGTCCGAGCTGCACGCGCACGGCCTCCTCGACGCGCTCGACGCGCCGGCTGCCGTGCGCGAGCGCATCGCAGAGCTGGCGGAGGGCAACCCGCTGTTCATCGAGCAGCTGGCCGCCCTCGCCTGCGAGGAGGGACAGAACGCCGGCGACAGCGTCAGATTGGGCGGCTCGATCCGCGGTGTCCTCCACGCGCGGCTCGACCGGCTGGATCTCGAGGAGCGCGCCGTGCTCGAGCGCGCAGCCGTGATCGGTCGCAGCTTCTCGCTGGACGCCGTCCTGCAGCTGATCCCGCCGTCCGAGCGGGAGCAGGCGCAGGCAAGGGTGTTCGAGCTCGTGCGGCGCGGCTTGATCCGTCCGGACGTCGCCATTCCCGCGGACGGCTTCCGCTTCCGGCATGCGCTCATCCGCGAGGCGGTGTACGAAGCGATGCCGAAAGCGCTCCGCGCCGAGCTGCACGAGACGGTGGCGGCCCAGCTCGACGACGCCGGCGCCGAGCCTGCAGTCGTCGGTTACCACCTCGAGCACACGTGCCTGCTGCGACGGGAGCTGGGTCTCG
>JAICZB010000018.1 GCA_025933895.1 Thermoleophilia bacterium | reverse complement strand
CGAGCTGCGCCGCGCCGACCACGACAGCCGCGGCTAACGGGATGAGGAACGTCTTTCCGAGCGAGCGGAGCGACGCACGCCTCCTCGCCACGAGCGGCCCGAGCCCCATCAGGAGCAGCAGCGGCAGCCCGAACGTGTGCAAGAAGAAGTCGTAGTACGGCTTCGAGACCGAGCGGGTCTCGCCGCGCACCGCCTCGGAGAGGACCGGATAGAGGACGCCCCAGAGGATCGTCAGGCAGAGGGCGACGAGCAGCAGGTTGTTGTAGAGGAACGTCGCCTCGCGTGAGACGAGCGACTCGAGCTTCGTCTTCGTGCGCAGCAGCGGCAGACGCCAGCGGATCAGAGCGACCGAGACGACGACCATCAGCGTCAGGAAGCCGAGGAACCAGCCCCCGATCGGGCTCTTCGAGAAGGTGTGGATCG
Organism: Thermoleophilia bacterium; assembly: GCA_025933895.1. Classification (GTDB taxonomy): domain Bacteria; phylum Actinomycetota; class Thermoleophilia; order Gaiellales; family Gaiellaceae; genus Palsa-739. Next base: position 16,500 of record JAICZB010000018.1, on the reverse strand, counting down.
TGTCGATCACTCCCGACCGTGTGAGGAACGTCCCGAACAGCGACAGGTTGAACGCAAGCGCGACGAGCACCATGTTCCAGACCTTCAGCATCCCGCGCTTCTCCTGGATCATCACCGAGTGGAGGAAGGCGGTCGACGCGAGCCACGGCATGAGCGCGGCGTTCTCGACCGGATCCCAGGCGTAGTAGCCGCCCCAGCCGATCTCGACGTACGCCCAGTGGGCGCCGATCAGCTGGCCGACGCCGAGGAACGTCCACGCGGCGAGCGTCCAGCGGCGCGTTGCGACGATCCAGCGCTCGTCCGTCCGGCCCGAGAGGAGCGCGCCCATGGCGAAAGCGAACGGGACGGTGAGCCCGACGTAGCCGAGGTACAGCATCGGCGGGTGGGCGAGCATGTACGGGTTCTGCAGGCTCGGCACCATCCCGCGGCCGTCGGTCGGGGCCGGCTGGACGTGGAACGGGCTCGAGACGAAGCAGAGCATGAAGGCGAAGAAGATCGCGACGAGGCCGAACACGGGCACCGTCCACGCGATCAGCTCGCGCGAGCGGCGGTTGAGCCAGACGGCGAGCCCCCCGTAGCCGGTGAGCACGAGCAGCCAGAGCAGGAGCGAGCCTTCCTGGCCGCCCCAGAACGCCGAGAGCGCGTAACCGAGCGGCAGCTTGTGGCTCGTGTGCTGCCACACGTAGAGGAAGGTCATGTCGCGGCGCCCGAGCGCGACGAGGAGGACGATCGCCGCGATGAGCGTGACCGGAAACGCAGCGAGAAGAGCGTTCTGGGCCGACAGCGCGAGCCGCCTTCGGCGCTTCCACGCGGCAAACGATCCGGCGACGAGCGCGTACGCGACGAGGCCGAAGGCGAGGAGGAGTGCCGCGCGCCCGAGTGGGGCCATTAGGTGTTCGAGGACTTCGCGGGCGCGTACTTCGAGGGGCACTTCGTGGTGAGCGACCCGGGCTTCGCGACGAAGACCCCGTTGTGGAGCGTCCCCTCGACGACGACGTGGCGTCCGGTCTTGAACAGGTCCGGGACGCTGCCGTGGTAGACGACGGGGACCCGAGCGGCGTTCCTGCTCCCGATGTCCTTGAGCTTGAAGCGCATGCCGACCTTCTTGTACGCATCGCGGGCCTGCGGCTTGCCGAGGACGGTGCCGACGAGCGTCACGTCGCCCTTGTGACCGGCGAGGGAGCTCGGTGTCAGCTGCGCGACGCCGTTACCGGCGAGCGCCGTGTAGACGACGAAGACCGCGAGTGCAGCGGCCACCGAGAGGGCGATTACGAGCCGCGCAGGACTGGATCCCACGGCGCCTATCGTAGCCCCGTGCCACGGCTGATGTGTCAGTCCCGCGTCAGGATTTCGGCGTCTTGGCCGGCTTGCGCGCCGGGATGCGATACCCGTGCTCGTGGCACAGCGAGCCCGGCGCGTCCTCGGTGAGCGCGTCGCAGTAGCCCTTGCCGTAGGCGGCGCGGAGGAAGGCGGCCACGACCTCGAGGTTCCAGTCCGTCACGTCGAGCGTCTCGCGCCAGAGATCGGCGAGGCGGAGGTCGATGTCGAGCTCTAGGAGGTCGATCCTGGAGGGGCGCTCGGGCATGGCAAAAAAGGTAGGAAGAGGGTCGGACGGCATAGGCTCCCTCGAATGAGCGTAGGCTCGACGGAGCTCAACAAGGAGCGAAGGCGCCGGCTTTGCCGGCGCGGGGAGCGGACATAGCTGAGATCCGCTACGGCCCGAGCGGGCTGCCGGAGGCGCCCACGTTCGAGGAGTCGTTCGCGGCGCTCGCTGCGGAGGGCTACCGCGCCTGCGAGATCGGGTTCGTCAGCGGCTTCTGGCTCGACTACGAGACGGCACCACTGTTCGCCGAGGCAGCGGTTGCAGCCGACGTCGCTCTCTCGGTGCACGCTCCCCTCGCCGCGTTCATGGGCCACGCCGACCGCGGCAAGAAGTTCAAGATGGCGCTCGGGATGCTCGACCACACGGCCGGGCTGGCGAAGGCGTGCGGCGCGCGGCTGATCGTCTTCCATCCGGGCTTCCTGCTCGGGCGCGAGCGGGAGCAGGCGATCGCGGATGTCGTCGACCAGCTCGGCGACCTGCGCGAGCGCCTGGAAGCGAAGGACCGGCTCGTGCCGTTCGGCGTCGAGGTGATGGGACGCGTGCGCGATCTCGGCACGGTCGAGGACGTGCTCGCGATCGCGGGGCAGGTCGACTTCGTGCGGCCGGTGCTCGACTTCGCGCACATGCACGCGACGAGCGACGGCGCGTTCCTCGAGGCGGACGCCTTCGCCGACGTCCTTGCCGGCGCGGACGCCGTGCTCGAGCCGGGCGCGCCGTTCCACCTCCACTTCAGCGACATCCAGTACGCGAACCGCAACGAGACGAAGCATCTCCCCTACGGCGAAGGGACGCTGCGCGCCGAGCCCCTTGGCGAGGCGCTGGCACGCTTCGAGCGGCCGGCGACCGTGATCAGCGAGGCGCCCGACGCGGGCTCGACCCGAGCGATCGGCGACGTCCTGCTCGGCGCGCGCTAGCCGGGCTCGTGGCAGACGGCCTCGACGTTGTTGCCGTCGGGATCGAGGACGTAGCCGCCGTAGTAGTTCGTGTGGTACCAGCGAACGCCGGGCGCGCCGTTGTCGGTTCCGCCCGCCTCGAGCGCAGCCGCGTGGAAGGCGTCGACGAACTCGCGACTCTCGGCGCCGAACGCGATATGGAGCCGTCCGCGCGCAGGCTCACCGTGTGCCTCGATGAAGAACGACGGCCTGCCTCCGTCCGCCTGGCCGAAGCCGGCAGCTGCGCCCGAGAACTCCAGGAGGAGCTTGTAGCCGAGTGGCTCGAGCGCCTGCGCGTAGAACGCCTTACTCCGTTCGTAGTCGGCCACGCCGATCCCGAGATGATCAAGCATTCCCATCGCAGCTCCCTTCGTGGCTGGTCGCAAGCTCGTGCCCACGGAGCGGATGCGTACCCGCACGGAGGAGAGCCCGCTCCTCGCCGATCCACTCGACCAGCTCTCCGGCAACCTCTTCGACGGGCGAGGCGGACGTGTCGACCACACGGACGCGCCAGCGCGGATCGCCCGCACGCCAGAGATTCCACCGTGACCAGCGCATCTCGTCCCACGCAGCGTCGCACCTGATCACGTCGACGCTCGACCTCGGGTCGGCGGCGTGGCCTCGCATCCAGCCCGCCCAATTGACGTAGGTGCGGAGCGTTCCGCCGGTCTGCGAAAGCCACTCGGGTCCGCGCGCCGTGAGGCGCTCCAGTCGGATCACGTCATCACAGTCGAGCAAGCAAGCCGAGATCGCCTCGAGCCGCGACGCTGACGGCGTTGCGAGAAGCTCGCCGAGCGGCGTCTGGCCCGCCAGGAGGAGATCGGTCCCCCGCGCCTGGTGCTCGAGCGCCCGCCGCACCCACTCCTCGTTGGCGCGATGGCGCCATGCGAGATCCGCACCTGCCGGGACGCCGATCTCGTCGAAGTCATGGACAACAAGTGCGTCGACCCGGCCGCGAAGCGCATCCAGCACGAGCGTCTTGCCCGAGCAGCTGGATCCGAAGAGCAGAAAGAACACGGGCGAGCCTAACCGGACACACCGGCGTCATCGCCCGCCGTCAGCGGCCACACCGTCCGGGCGTGCTCCTGGTAATCGATCTGAGCGGAGTCGTTGTAGCGATAGCCGTTGTCCGGATCGACCCGTGCGGGCACGGGCAAGCCGATCTCGCCGTAGTGGCGGAGCGCTTCGGCGGTGACTCCTGTGGCGTCTGTGAAGCGTCCGATCGTCAACATGCAACCAGGATGCAGCTTCCCGTAGCGGGAAGGTCACGTGAGAGCGTCGCATAGCATCGCGCCGTGCTCGATCCGAAGGTCTTCAAGGCGTACGACGTGCGCGGGATCTATCCCGACGAGCTCGACGAGACCGGCGCCGAGGCGATCGGCCGCGCCTACGTGGAGCGGTTCGAGCCGCGGCGGATCGCCGTAGGCCGCGACATGCGGCTCTCGTCACTCGGGATGCAGGAGGCAGTGATGCGCGGGGCCGCGGCGGCCGGCGCGGATGTGCTCGACCTCGGCCTCGTCGGGACGGAGATGGTCTATTTCGCTGTCGGCTCGCTCGAGCTCGAGGGCGGGATCATGGTCACCGCCTCGCACAACCCGAAGGAGTACACGGGCATGAAGCTCGTCCGGCGCGGCGCGCTGCCGGTCGGCGGCGACAGCGGGCTCCTCGACCTGCGCGACCTGATCGATGCCGGGAGCTGGAGCGGCACCGGCCCCGACCACCGTGGCGAGATGCAAGACCTGGACATCTGGCCTGCCTACGTCGAGCGTGTGCTCTCGTTCGTGGACGTCGGCGCGATCGAGCCGCTGCGGGTCGTGATCGACGCGGCGAACGGGATGGCCGGGACGATGCTCCCGCCGGTGGTCGAGCGGCTCCCCGTCGAGACCGTCCGCTGCTACTTCGAGCCCGACGGCTCGTTCCCGAATCACGAGCCGAACCCGCTGCTGCCCGAGAATCGCGAGTTCATCGTCCGCAAGACGCTCGAGGAAGGCGCCGACCTCGGGGTTGCCTTCGACGGCGACGCCGACCGCTGCTTCTTCGTCGACGACACCGGCGAGTTCGTCCCGGGGGACTTCGTGACAGCACTCTTCGCGGAAAGCGTGCTCGAGAAGGAGCCGGGCGCGAAGATCATCTACGACGTCCGTGCCAGCCGCGCGGTGCCCGACACGATCGATCGCGCGGGCGGCGTTCCGCTCGTGAACCGCGTCGGCCACGCCTTCATCAAGGCCAGGATGCGGAAGGACGACGCCGCGTTCGCCGGCGAGGTCTCCGGCCACTACTACTTCCGCGACTTCAGCCAGGCCGACTCGGGTGTGGTCCCGTTCCTGCTCATGCTCATGCTGATCTCGAAGCGGGGCCGGCGCCTGTCGGAGATCCTCGAGCCGCTGCGCTCGAGCTACTTCATCACGGGCGAGCTGAACACACCGGTTCCGGACGTCGCGCTCAAGCTGCAGGAGCTGAAGGAGCGCTACGCCGACGGGCGCGTGTCGCACCTCGACGGGATCTCTGTCGACTTCGACGACTGGCACTTCAACGTCCGCCCGTCGAACACCGAGGCCCTGCTCCGCCTCAACCTCGAGGCGACCTCCGAGGAGCTGATGGAGCGGAAGCGGGACGAGGTGCTCGAGGTGATCCGCTCGTGAAGCCGCCCTTCAAGTTCTCGGCGCCGACGCGCGTCGGCTTCTCGGACACCGACGCGCAGGGAATCGTCTACTACGGCCGCTACAACCCCTACTTCGACCTCGCGCGCGTCGAGTACCTCCGCTCGCTCGGCCTCCTTCAGCGGCGCGGCGAGGCCGGCGACTTCGTCATGCGGGCGAACGACGTGGAGTACTTCGCCCCGGCGGTCTTCGACGACGAGATCGAGGTATTCGTGCGCGTCTCTCGGCTCGGACGCACGAGCGTCACCTTCGCCTTCGCCGCCTACCGCATCCCGGACGACGTGCTCATGGTCACTGCGCACCAGACGCTCGTCTACGTCGACCTCGCTGAGCGGAACGCGCGCCCCGTGCCGGATTCGTTCCGCGAGCCCGTCCTCGCCTTCGAAGCCGACGATGTCGACGCCTGACGCCGACGAGCAGCTGCGGCAGGCCGTTTCGCAGCTCGCCGGGCGCGAAGGCTGCGTGTGGGCGGGCATCTACTTCGTCGAGGACGACAGCCTCGTGCTCGGACCGGAGTCGGGCGCGCAGGATCCCTCCCGGCGCACGTCCGCACCCGTCCTGTGGCGTGGCACGCGCGTCGCCGAGCTCGCGGCGGACGGAGACGTCGACCCGGCGGAGCTCGAGACCGTCGCCGCGGAGATTGCGGACCTGTGCCTCGTCGGGTGGGACACCGGCGGCGAGACGTGGGAGAGCTGACGAGCCATGGCTCATCCGAGGGATCCGCGCCGCACCAGCACCGGCGTGTCCCTCGAAGGGGGTAACCCTCGGTCGTGCGCCTGTATCCCTCGAACGAGGGGACCTACGACGGTGTGACGCGGCGGGCGTCGAAGACGCCGTCGATGTTGCGGAGCGAGGAGAGCAGGCCGCGGAGCGCCTTCACGTCACCGACCTCGGCGACGTACCAATTGCGGGCCATCTGATCCTCCACGGTGCCGCCGTACGACACGATGTTCGAGCCGTGCTCTGCGAAGGTCCGCGCGACATCCTCGAGCAGGCGCGGCCGGTCCCAGGAGTCGACGGCGATCTGGACGCGGAAGCTCTGGCTGCCGCCTCCCTCCCACTCGACCGGCGTGAACCGCTCGGGGTTGCGGCGTAGCGCGCGCACATTCGGACAGTCGCCGCGGTGGATCGTGATGCCCTTGCCGAGCGAGATGTAGCCGACGATGTCGTCGCCCGGAACCGGCGTGCAGCACTTCGCCAGCCGGACGAGGACGTCCTCGACGCCGATCACGTTGATCCCGTAGCTCTCGCTGCCGGCCGCCTCGCGGGCACGCGGCTTCTTGAGCGGGATCGGCTCCTCGGCGACCTCCGCCACTTTGAGCTGCTGCAGGACCTTGTCGACGATCTTCGACGCGGTCAGCTTTCCGGAGCCGAGCGCGATGTAGAAGTCCTCGGCCTTCTTGTAGCCGGACTCCCGGATCACGCCGGCGAGCACAGCGGAGCCGGCGAGCTTCTTGTACGGCAGGTTCTGCGCCTTGAGCGAGTTCTCGAGCGACTCGCGTCCCTTCGCCTCGAGATCCTCCTTCTGCTCGCGGGAGAAGAACTGGCGGATCTTGTTGCGGGCGCGCGAGGAGGCGACGAGCGAGAGCCAGTCGCGTGACGGGCCGCGCGCGGCGGACTTGCCCGTGAGGATCTCGACGCGGTCCCCGCTGCGCAAGCGGTAGTGGAGCGGCACGATCCGGCCGTTCACCTTGGCGCCGACCGTGCGGTGGCCGACGTCGGTGTGGACGGCGTACGCGAAGTCGATCGGGGTCGCGCCCGCCGGCAGCGTCTTCACCTCGCCCTTCGGCGTGAAGACGAACACCTCCTCGTCGAAGAGGTCGGTGCGGAAGCTCTTCACGAACTCGCGCGCGTCCGACTCGTCGGCGTTGATGTCCATCAGCTGCCGCACCCAGGCGTTCCACTCCTCGTCCGTGGCCTTCGACCTGCGGTGGCCGTCGCGCTTGTAGGCCCAGTGGGCCGCGACGCCGAGCTCGGCCGTCTCGTGCATCTCCCGCGTTCGCACCTGGATCTCCAGCGGCCGGCCTTCCGGGCCGATGACCGTCGTATGGAGCGACCGGTAGCGGTTGAACTTCGGCATCGCGATGTAGTCCTTGAAGCGGCCGGGCATCGGCTTCCAGAGGGAATGAATGAGGCCGAGCGCGCCATAACAGTCGCGCGTCCCCTCCTCGCCGTCGCGCCCGACGATCACCCGCATCGCGGTGAGGTCGTAGATCTCGTTGAACTCGCGGCCCTTGCGGGCCATCTTGTCGTAGATCGAGTAGAAGTGCTTCGCGCGGCCGGAGATGTCGACGGGGATGTCGACCTTCTCGAGCTCGCGGATCAGGACGTCGGCCGCTTCCGCGACGTGCCCCTCGCGATCGGCGCGGCGCTCGGCGACCATCGTCTTGATCTCCGAGTATTTCCGCGGATGGAGCGTCTGGAAGGCGAGGTCCTCGAGCTCCCACTTGAGCGCGTGGATACCGAGCCGGTGGGCGAGGGGTGCGTAGACCTCGAGCGCCTCCCTCGATTTCTGGATCTGCTTCTGCTTCCCGAGGTACTCGATGGTGCGGAGGTTGTGGAGGCGGTCGGCGAGCTTGACGAGGATGACGCGGACGTCCTCGGCCATCGCGACGACCATCTTCCGGTAGTTCTCGGCCTCCGCCTGCTCGCGTGTCTGGAACTGGACCCGGGTCAGCTTCGTGACGCCGTCTACGAGGGAGGCGATCTCCTCGCCGAACTCCTCGCGGAGCGTGTCGAGCTCGACACCGGTGTCCTCGACGACATCGTGGAGCAGCGCGGCGGCGATCGTCTGCTCGTCGAGGCGAAGCCCCGCGCAGATCGTGGCGACGCCGACGGGATGCGTGATGAACGGCTCGCCCGAGCGGCGGTGCTGGCCCTCGTGCGCGACGGCCGCGAAACGGAAGGCCCGGGTCACGAGCGCGACGTCGATGTCCGCCCGGTGGGCGGCAAGCTTCGCGAGCAGTCCTTCGAGGAGCTCCTCGTGCCTCTCGCCGGCTTGAACGATCGTCACTGTCTCAGTGTACTCGCGGGTTTTCGGGCGAACCTGTGCGGGAGGAACGACCGTTAGATGATCGAAGTGACGCGTTCCATGCCTGGATTTCGCCGTTTCTGGAGACGCCGCAGCGTCCTCCGCCTCGCGCGGGCGCTCGCCTTCTCGCTCAACACGCGCTAGAGGCTTGATGTGAAATCGAGCCCGCTCGGGGCCGCTCCAGGCCAAGCGAGGGTGGCTCGGCGGCCGCAGCGCAGGCCGGTGGCCTGTGCAAGGCCGACGAGACGGCCTCGCGCCGCGCCTGGAACGGCATCCGGGCGCAACTCCTATTTCACATCAAGCCTCTAGCTGGCTAGGCGGCGCGCGCCAGCGGCTCCGCCGCGAGCAGTGCCCGGAAACGGGCAGATTCGAGCAGGTCGCGGCGGTCGCCGTCCCCGAGCGCCAGCTCGCCGAAGATCGCGGTCGCGTCCGGACTGCGTGCGGCTTCCGGCATGCGCCACTCCTGTGCCAGCCATTCCCGGAGCTCGCGATACCGGGCGGCGGTCGGAAGCACCCGGCGAACGACGAGCTGCGGCGCGACCGTGCCGTTCCAGTGGTTCTCCTCCAGGCGGAAGGCGACGTCGTAGAGGGCGTCCGGCCGGAGCACCTCGAGGCGTGAGCCCTGGCCGAAGGCGATCGCGCTGCCGGCATCCCGACCGTCCCGCCGGACGCGGAAGCGAAGGTGCTTCCCGTCGCCGACGGTCGAGAGGTCGCCGAGGCCGCAGCCGGGAGCGAGCAGCGTCGGCGCCGGGTTGCCGAGCCCGAACGGTGCGAGCCGTGCGAGCTCGGCGCAGAGGTCGAGGGAGAGATCGGCACCGCGCGCGACGACGGCGTCGATCGACGTCACGGGCTCGAGGTCCTCCTCGTCCAGAACCTTTGCGGCCTGCTCGGCGAAGGCGGCGGCAAACGCCTCGACGTTTGACTCCGAGATCGACAGGCCCGCTGCGGCACGGTGGCCGCCCCAGCGGCCGAGCAGTCCGGCACACGCGCCGAGTGCGCCGTGCAGGTCGAAGGAGGGGATCGACCGGCCGGATCCCTTCCAGTCGCCGTCCGTCCCCGCGATCAGCACGACTGGGCGGTGGAAGCGCTCGACGAGCCGCGAGGCGACGATGCCGATCACGCCCTCGTGCCAATCCGCGCCGGCCACGGCGTATGCGCGGCGGGCGCGTGCCTCCGGCGGCCAAGACTCGACCTGAGCGACTGCCTCGCGGAGGATCCGGGCCTCGATCGCCTGGCGCTCGCGGTTGAGCTCCTCCAGCGAGTCGGCCAGCCGGCGGGCCTCGGCCTCGTCCTCGGTGAGCAACAGTTCGAGCGCCTCGCGGGGATGGCCGAGGCGTCCGGCCGCGTTCAGGCGTGGTGCGAGACGGAAGCCGACGGCTCCGGCATCGACGGTAGCCGGGTCGACGCCGGCGTTTCGCATGAGCGCACGTAGACCCGGTTTTGCTGTGCGCGCGAGGGCGCGGAGCCCGGCGATCGCGAGCGACCGGTTCTCGTCGATGAGCGGCACGACGTCGGCGATCGTCGCCAGAGCGACGAGGTCGAGGTGGCGCCGAGGGACGTCGGAGTCGACGCCGAACAGCGCCTGTCCGAGCTTGTAGACCACGCCGGTGCCGCAGAGCTCGGGGAACGGGTAGCTCGACGGGCGAGTGGCGACGATCGGGCAGTCCGGCAGCGCGTCGGCCGGTCGGTGATGATCGGTGACGACGACGTCGAGGCCGCGTTCCTTCGCCTCGGCAACCTCGGTGGCAGCCGTGATCCCACAGTCGACTGTGAGGACGAGCCCGCAGCCCTCGTCCGCGAGGCGTGCGAGCGTCTCGCTGCGGACGCCGTAGCCCTCGTCGAACCGGCTCGGCAGATGCCATGCGACGTCTGCACCTAGCTCGCGCAGCAGCAGGACGGCAAGGGTGGTGGCGGCGATGCCGTCGACGTCGTAGTCACCGTGGACGCAGATCCGCCGGCCATGCTCCACCGCTGCGCGGATCTGCGCGCACGCGGCCTCCATGTCCCCCAGCAGGAACGGGTCGTGTGGCGGCTGCTCGCCGTCGAGGAAGCGGCGCGCGACGTCCGGGTCGGAGTAGCCGCGCCGGACCAGCACGGCGGCCGTGAGCGGGGAGATTCCGAGCGTGCGGACGAGCTCAGCCTGCGCATTCGGCGGGCAGTCCATGAGTGTCCAGGTGCCTTCGTGCATGTGCAGCCAAGCTACGGGGGGGTGCGGACGGAGTTGGCCGATCGGCCCGTCCCCACCGGACAGGTGTGAATGGATTGCGCGCGTCTCGGCACGAAGCTGTGACCCAAGCGTCACGCCCGTAGCGGCAAGCTTCGACGGACTGCAAGCGAAGGAGAACGATTGAAGCGGCTAGGGACCGTCGCGGCCATCGCCGCCCTGCTCGTGGGCGGCGGCGTTGCCTACGCCGTCGGTGAGACGACCGGCGTCGTAAGCGCGTGCGCCACGACCCCAGCCCACACTCTCGCTGTCAACGGAAGCCCGGTCTCGACGATCGCGGGCGAATCCGCGTGCTCCACCGTCACCTACACCGTGCCTACCGTTACCGAGACAGTGACTACCACCCAGGCGGCGCCCTTGTCCGGCTACCTGTTCGACGACGAGTTCAACGGCCCGGCGGGCACGGCCCCCGACTCGAGCAAGTGGAGCGTCTACGGAGGCTCGATGCCCAACCGCTGGGGCTCCGAGTGCTTCGTGGACGACCGCGCCCATGTCGCGCTCGACGGCAACGGTCATTTGGCTGAGACCGCGACCTACAACCCCGGCGGCGTGCCCTGCAAGAACGGGAGCGGCCTGTATGAGTCGGGAGGGATGGACACGGGCAACTTTCCAACGCCCCTGTTCTCGTATCTCCAGGGCGATGCCGAGGCACGCATCAAGGTGCCTTGTGAGTCCGGGTTCGGAATGTGGCCCGCGTGGTGGGCCACCGGCGCATCCTGGCCGAACGGTGGCGAAATGGACTATCTCGAGATCATGCGCACCACCAACGCCGGCTTCGACGCCAAGCAGACGCTTCACGCCTCGACTTCGACCGGCGGGCCGTGGTCGCTCGGCCACCATGACGTGGCCACCTCCAAGTGGTGTGGAGACTTCCACGTGTTCGGCGCGAAGTGGTCACCCAGCTCCGTGGCCTTCACGGTTGACGGCCAGGTCGAGGCCACTTTCACCAAGGCCAACATGCAAGCCGGTTGGGATTGGCCATTCGACACGGCGCCCGAAAAGCTATTCCTCGACCTCCAGACCGGAGGCCAGGGCGGCACCATCGACAACTCGTCCCTGCCCCAGACGATGCTCGTGGATTGGGTGCGGGTGTCAGCGTCATGAGGATCTCCGACCGCCTGCTAGCCGCCCTCGTTCGGGAGCTTGACTCCGAGGACGGTCAGCAGGACGAGTAGGCCGAGGCCGAGCAGCCAGTAGGCGAGCACGCGCCGCGGGTGGCGCGACTCCTGCAGCGAGTTGAGCGCGATCTTCCCCCAGAGGAGCACGAGACCGACGGCGGCTGCTCCCCCGACCACGATCACGGGCGCGAGATAGACCGCTTTCTCGAACGGCCATGCGAACGCCCAGGCCGTCAGAGCGACCATCCCGAGCACGGCCGCGAGGGCCGCCGGATAGCGGAGTACCCGCATACGGTCAGGGTACGCTGCCGCCGTGGAAGCGGCCGGCAACTACCACTCGGGAGACGACTACGTCGTCGAGTTTCTCGGTTACCGCTTCTCCTTCAGCAGCCTCGACTTCGAGGAACGCGTCACGGCCGCGGCCGTCCGGCTCGGCCTCGTCGCCGGACCCGAGCTGGACGGGGACGAGACCGCCGACCTCGTCGAGCTCGTCGAGCGCGATGCGATCGACACGCCTCGCAGCGCGCTCGGTGAGTACCTCGTGCGCCACTGGGACGCGCTCTCCCTCGTCCGCGGCGAGTCGCTCGTCTACTGGCTGAAGAAGCTCGTCTTCCGCGGCGCGTGGCTCGACCATCGCGTCAAGGAGGGCCTGCTCGAGGTGGACTGGGACGACGCGCGGCAGGACTTCACGTTCGCTGATACGAACGGGGGTCGCGCGCTCCTCGAGCTCCTCCCCACGCCGAGCTGGCACGAGCTCCAGTACCGGAGATGACCGCTCCGCGCTGGTACGCGGTCGCGCTGCCGGCGTACCTGGCCGGCCTCCTCGCGCTCGACACCCAGGTCTCGCTGCACGGACAGCTCGCACTCGGAGCGCTCACGTTCCTCGTCCTGGCCGTGGCGCTGCGACCACTTCCGCCGCTCGTGCGCGCGCAGGCGATCTGCGTCGTCCTCTTCGCCACGGTCGGAGAGGTGACGGGATCGCTCGTCTGGGGCGTCTACCACTACCGGCTGCACAACCTGCCGCTGTTCATCCCACCCGCGCATGGGCTCGTCTACCTGAGCGGGATCGCGCTGAGCCGGAGCCTCCGGGCCCGTGCGGTGGTCTCGGCCGCCGCGGTCGGCGCCACGGCGTGGGGAATCGCCGGTCTGACGCTGCTGCCGCGGGCCGACGTCGCGGGCGCCGTCGGCGTGCCGCTGCTGCTCGTCTTCCTCTGGCGGTCGCGGTCACGCGCCACCTACGCCGGAGTGTTCCTCGTGGTCGCCGCGCTCGAGCTGTACGGGACGTCGATCGGGACCTGGCGCTGGGCGCGCGAGCTTCCGGGTCTCGGGATCCCGGACGGCAATCCGCCGAGCGGAGTCGCCAGCGGCTACGTGTGGTTCGACCTGATGGCGCTGCTCGTCGCGCCGTGGCTCGTCTACGTCGCCGGCCGGATGTTGAAGCCGATGGTCTCTTCCTTCTCGGGCGCGGTCCGGAGCTCGATCCGGCGCAGGGAACCGAGCGGGACGATGAGCGCGTCGGGGGCGTCGTCGCGCGCGTCGGTCACGTAAAGCGTCACCATCCCGAAGCCCGGTTCGGACTCGATGTGCTCGAGGACGAAGCGCGAGTTGTCGGCGAGCTCGACCTCGACGACGGCCTTCTCGATGCCGTTGGCCTCGGCGAAGGAGGTGATCGCCTTGTGGAGCCGGTCGACGAATGCCTCGTGCGGCATCTCGGGGACGGGTGTCCAGAGCTCGGGCACGCTTCTACGCTAGCTCGCCGTGCCCTGGCCGATCTCGACGAGCCGGTCGACGACGCCGGCGAGCGGCAGCGTCGCGTCGATCTCGTGCGTGCAGGTCGCTCGGAGCAGCGGCTCGACCTCGCGGAGATTGCCGAGGATCAGCTCCCGCTCTTCCTGCGACTTCCCGTAGTCGTTCGTGGTGCGGGTCGCGATCCGGGCGAGCAGGACGTCCGCGGGAGCGCTGAGCAGGACGACGGCGTCGAACCGGTCGTAGAACCTGCCCTGGTTCGAGACGGCGCCGGACACGTAGACCGTCGGCCCCTTCCCGTCGAGCAACTCCACGATGCGCCGCTCGTCCCACCAGCGGCCGCCGTCGGCGTCCTCGACCGTCCAGCCGGGCTCGTCGGTATCGACGGTCCGGAACCCGCGCCGCGTGAGCTCCGCGAGCGCGCTCGACTTACCGGTCCCGGACATGCCGGTGACGAGGATTCGCCGCACCGACGGGAACGCTAGAAGAGGCGCGCGTCCGTTTCGGGCGTGGGCGCCGCGCCGAGGTGGGCGCGGCCAAGCGCGGTGATCGTGCGTCCACGCGGTGTCCGCTGGATGAAGCCGAGCTGGAGGAGGTACGGCTCGTACACGTACTCGATCGTGTCCGGCTCCTCCCCGAGCGCCGCGGCGAGCGTGTTGAGGCCGACCGGGCCGCCGGCGTACTTCTCGGTGATCGCGCGCAGGAGATCGCGGTCGAGCCGTTCGAGCCCTGCCTCGTCGACCTCGAGCAGCTCGAGCGCCTCGCGCGCGATCGCGGTCGTGATCGCGCCCTCGTGCCGGACCTCGGCGACGTCCCGGACGCGGCGGAGGATCCGGTTCCCGACGCGCGGCGTCCCGCGCGCACGGCCGGCGATCTCGTCGGCGGCGTCGTCGGCGATCTCGACGCCGAGGATCCCCGCCGAGCGCCGGACGATGGCCGCGAGCTCACCGTCCTCGTAGTAGTCGAGCCGGAAGGTGATCCCGAAGCGGTCGCGGAGCGGAGACGTGAGGAGGCCCGTGCGGGTCGTGGCGCCGACGAGCGTGAACGGCGGCAGGTCGAGCGTCAGCGTCCGCGCAGCCGTCCCCTGCCCCATGACGATGTCGAGCCGGAAGTCCTCGAGCGCCGGATAGAGGATCTCCTCGGAGGCGCGGCTGAGGCGGTGGATCTCGTCGACGAAGACGACGTCGCGAGCCTCGACCGCGGTCAGGATCGCGGCGACATCCTTCCGCTCGAGGGCCGGGCCGGCGACCGACCGGATGCCGACGCCGAGCTCCTCGCGGATGATGTGCGCGAGGCTCGTCTTGCCGAGTCCCGGCGGGCCGACGAGCAGGACGTGATCGAGCGCCTCGCCGCGTGCCTTCGCGGCCTCGAGCGCGATCGTGAGCTGCTCCTTGACGCGGGCCTGGCCGACGAAGTCGTCGAGCCGGCGCGGCCTGAGGCTCCGCTCGACCTCCTCCTCGTCCTCGCGCAGAGCCGGCGTCAGGAACTGTGTCGCGTTCACGCGGCCTTCTTCAACGCGAGCCGGACGCGTTCCTCCGGAGACAGATCCGCGTCGACCTCGGCGAGAGCGCGCTCGGCGTCGAGCAGCGACCAGCCCAGCTCGACGAGCGCGTCGCGCGCGACGAGGTAAGGAGCATCGGGACCCGCTTCGTGAGCGATCGCCTCGACGCCTCCGAGCTTCTCCTTGAGCTCCAGCACTATCCGGTCGGCGGTCTTCTTTCCGATGCCCGGGATCGCCTGGAAGCGATCCGAGTCGTCACGCAGGATTGCGCGGCGCAGCTCTGCAACGGGCGAGCCGGAGACGATCGCGAGCGCAACCTTCGGCCCGACACCGCTCACGGAGAGGAGCTGGACGAACAGCTCGCGCTCGCTCCGGTCGGCGAATCCGTAGAGCTGGAGCACGTCCTCACGCACGTGGAGGTACGTCTCGACCGTGATCTCGTCGGCGGAATCGCCCTTCCGGACGGCCGTCGGCGTCGCGTGGACGAGATAGCCGACCCCGTTGACGTCGAGGATCAGCCCCTCCGGCGTGTTGGCGGCCGGCTTGCCGCGGAGGCGCGCGATCACCGGGTCAGACTACGTACCGGAACGGACGTTCCCAGGCGCCGCTTCCGCGTCTCTCCACGCCTGTCGCAACTGCTCCCGGTAGAAGACGAACAGGATCAGCGCGACGACGAGCAGCGCGGCCTCGTCGAACGGCCCCGGGATCGGCAGGAGCCCGATCGCGGCCAGCCAGCGAATCGGACGAGGAATCCCGCCGTGGCCGACCACGACGCGCACCGCACGTGCCGTTCGCTTCATGAACGCAGTGAACGAAGCCACCCGCCAAAGGTACGCGCGTAGGCTCTGCGCGTGGAGTTCGCGGACCTCGTGGAGCGCGCCCTCGCCGTTCGCCGTAGGTACGCGGCGCTCGAACGGGGGCGCTTCGGACGGGAGTGGACCGGAGAAGAGCTGATGCTCGGCTTCGTCAAGGACGTCGGCGACCTCTCCTCCCTCGTCCAGGCGAGGGAGGGCATCCGACACGTCGAGAACGTCGACACAGCGCTCGCGCACGAGCTCGCGGACTGCCTCTGGTCGCTAGTCGCGCTGGCCGACCGCTACGGGGTCGATCTCGAGCAGGCGTTCGCGGCGACGATGGAGGAACTGGACGCGCGCCTCGCCTAGCCGGAGGCAGCGCGCAGGAGCGGCGGCGACAGCGCGTGGCAGATCGCGACGGCCAGCGCATCGGCCGCGTGATGCGGCTTGGGCGGCTCCGCGAGGCCGAGGATCATCTTCACCATCCGCTGCATCTGCGCCTTCTCGGCTCGGCCGTAACCGCAGATCGCCTGCTTCACGCGAGCGGGCGCGTACTCCCGGCAGTCGACTCCCGCGTTGGCGGCCGCGACGAGCACGGCGCCGCGTGCCTGGCCGACGGAGAGTGCGATGCGGGCGTCGGCGCCGACGTACGACTCCTCGAGCGCCACCGCATCCGGAGCGTGCTCGTTGATGAGTGCCGCCACGGCGTCGTGGATCGTCTTCAAACGGAGGACGGTGTCCTGTCCGGCGGGCGTCGACCAGCATCCGTGCGCCACCTCCCTGAGGCGGCCTCCGCTTTCTTGGACGACTCCGTACCCGCAAGCAGCAGTCCCCGGATCGATGCCTACGACCTTCACGACAGAAAGCTACGGACCGAATCGGACGAATCCT
>JAICZB010000173.1 GCA_025933895.1 Thermoleophilia bacterium | reverse complement strand
CCGGTCGGCGCCTGCGTCGGCCCGCGCGGCTCCCGCGTGCGCATGGTCGTCTCGGAGCTGCGCGGCGAGAAGATCGACATCATCCCGTGGAACCCGGAGCCGGCGCGGTTCGTCGCGAAGGCGCTCTCGCCGGCGCGCGTGCGCGAGGTCTACCTCGACGACGAGGCGCGCGACGCGACCGTCGTCGTCCCCGACGACCAGCTCGCGCTCGCGATCGGCAAGGAGGGCATGAACGCCCGCCTCGCCGCGCGTCTCACCGGCTGGAAGATCGACATCCAGAGCGATACCGAGTTCGCGCAGGCCGAGGCCGAGGCTGCCTTCGGCGGCGGTGAGGAGGGCGCGGAGGACTTCTCCGGCCGCTGCTCCGCGATCCTCGCCAACGGCAAGCGCTGCCCGAACGCTGCGCTGCCGGCCTCGCGCTTCTGCGGCGTCCCGGCACACCAGGCGCTCGAGGGCACCGGCAGCGACTACGTGGCCGGGCCGCCCGCCGAGACGGAAGCGGAGCCGGAGACGCACGACGAGCTCGCGGACGCTGCGGGCTTGACGGCCGACGCGACGGAGGAGCTGCCCGACTCGACGCCGCCGGTCACCGAGCCGGCCGAGGTGGATCCGGAAGAGCCTGCGGTGTCCCCGGACGCGGAGATCGCAGAGCCGGAGGAGGTTCCGGCCGGGATTCCGGTCGAGCAGCCGGAGGAGGCGTCGTAGGAAACGCTCCCGTGCGGCGCTGCGCCGGCTGCGGCCGGCGGGCGCCGCAGCGCGAGCTGCTCCGCTTCGCGGCCCGCGAGGGCGTCCTCGTGGCCGGCCGGAACGAGCCCGGCCGCGGTACCTACACGTGCCGCAGCCTCGCCTGCTTCGAGCGCGCGGCCGAGCGCGGCCAGTTCGCGCGTGTCCTGCGACAGCCGGTGCGCATCGGGCCCGAGCTGCGGCGCCTTTACACTGATGGCGGCCATGGCTAACGGAGGCAACAGACCGAACCGTCCCCTTCGCCCGCGTGGCGGTGGCGGCGCCGCTGGACGCAGGCGGCGCGTCGTCATCGACCAGGGCGGGGCGAGGCCGCCGCGCGAGCAGCGGCAGGCGCGCCAGGACGCCCAGCGCCGCGAGCCGAAGCCGCCGCCCGCGGCTCCGCCGACCGGCCCCGTCTCCGTCGAGTCGGGCGTCAGCGCCCAGGATCTCTCGCAGGCGCTCGGCGTCAAGATTCCCGACATCCTCAAGTTCCTCATGGGTCTCAACGTCATCAAGCCCCAGACCGCGACGCTTTCGGACGACGAGGTGAACCTGATCGCGGCCGAGTTCGGGCGCGAGGTGACGATCAAGCACGCCGCCGACGAGGAGGAGGAGCCCGAGACCTTCGACGACCCGGACGACGCGCTCCAGGCGCGGCCGCCGGTCGTGACGATCATGGGCCATGTCGACCACGGCAAGACGACGCTGCTCGACGCGATCCGCAACGCGCGCGTCGTCGCCACCGAGGCCGGCGGGATCACGCAGCACATCGGCGCGTATCAGGTCGACGTCGAAGACGGCCGCAAGATCACCTTCCTCGACACGCCGGGCCACGAGGCCTTCACGGCCATGCGCGCCCGCGGCGCGAAGGTGACGGACATCGCAGTCCTCGTCGTCGCCGCCGACGACGGCGTGATGCCGCAGACGAAGGAGTCGATCTCGCACGCCCGCGCGGCCGAGGTGCCGATCGTCGTCGCTGTGAACAAGGTCGATCTCGCCGACGCGAACGTCGACCGCGTCAAGGGCGAGCTGGCCCAGGAAGGTCTCCAGCCGGAGGACTGGGGCGGCTCGACGCAGTTCGCGGAGGTCTCGGCGAAGACGCAGCAGAATCTCGAGGACCTGCTCGAGAAGGTTCTCCTCGTCGCGGATCTCGAGCTCGAAGGCCTGAAGGCGAATCCCGATGCGGAAGCGTCCGGGCCGATCATCGAGTCGCGACTCGACGTGGGCCGCGGGCCGGTGGCGACGATGCTCGTCCAGCGCGGCACGCTGAAGGTCGGCGACGCCGTCGTGGCGGGCGACGCGTACGGCCGCGTCAAGGCCCTCTTCGACTACAACGGCGAGCGCCGGGAGAGCGCTGCGCCGGGCGAGCCGATCGAGATCCTCGGCTTCGACAAGCCGCCGGGAGCAGGAGAGCTCGCGCGAGTCGTCGCGAACGACCGCGAGGCGCGCGAGGTCGCGAACCGGCGCGGAGAGCGCCTCCGGCGGGAGCAGCTCGCCTCGGCGCCGTCGGCCGGTGTCTCCCTCGAAGGTCTGTTCGAGCAGCTGCAGGCGGGCGAGGTCTCGGATCTCAACCTCATCGTGCGCGGCGACGTGGTCGGCTCGGTCGAGGCCGTCGTCTCGGAGCTGTCGAAGTTCGAGCACTCCGAGGTGAGGCTGAACGTCATCGCGCAGGGTGTCGGCGCGATCACGCAGAACGACATCATGCTCGCGTCCGCGTCCGACGCGCTGATCGTCGGTTTCAACGTGCGCCCGAACGCCGAGGCGCGCGAGCTCGCGTCCCGCGAGGGCGTCGAGATCCGCACGTACGACGTCATCTACAAGCTCACCGAGGACATAGAGCAGGCACTCGTCGGCAAGCTCGCCGCCGTCACGACCGAGGAGACGATCGGCGAGGCCGAGGTGCGGGCGCTGTTCCGCGTCTCGAGGCTCGGCACGATCGCCGGCTGCATGGTCACGGACGGCGTCGTCCGCCGCAACGCGAGTGTCCGCGTGATTCGCGAGGGCGCAGTGATCTACACGACCACGATCGCGCAGCTGAAGCGGTTCAAGGACGACGTCCGCGAGGTCGCCGAGGGCTTCGAGTGCGGCATCCTCCTCGACGGCTTCAACGACGTGAAGGAAGGCGACGTGCTCGAGATCTTCGAGACGCGCGAGGTCGAGCGGACGTCGCTCGACGAAGCCCCTTCGGCCGCGGGCTAGTCTCAGCCGCAGGCTTCGCGCAGCAGCTCGGCGAGCTCCGCGTTGCCGTTGCTTTCGGCGACCGCTCGTGGCGTGAAGCGGTCGTCCTCCGCGATCGTCGGATCTGCTCCGTGCTCGAGGAGGACGCGCGCGACCTCGGTCGCGCCTGCGAAGGCGCAGGTGCCGAGCGGGCTAACTCGCGCGAAGCTCGCCCTCGACACCGCATTCGGGTCGGCACCCGCCTCGAGCAGGAGACGTGCCGCGGCCGCGTTGTCGACGTAGGCGGCGAGATGGAGCGCAGTGAAGCCGTCGGGGCTCCAGGCATCGGGCGCGGGGATCCCGTCCGACTCGCCGGCGAGCAGCCGGTCCCACGGGTCGGTGAGCGAGACGGTCTCTCGGATCGCCGCGAAGGCGCCGCGATTGCCGCGGTAGAGCGCGCGGGCCAGGGGAGCGATTCCCGTCTCGTCGCGTGCGGCGGCAGCGCTCGGCTCCTGCGTGAGCAGCCGCCGGATTGCGGCTCCGTCGTCGGCGTCGACCAGCTCGAAGATGTCCATGTCTGTTCCTCCTCTCGACAAGGAGTAGATTATTAGTTAGCCTAACCAACTATGTCAAGCAGGGGCCGGAACGCTGCCGACCGGATCCATTCGGCGTCGATTCATCTGCTGCGTCGCGTGCGGGAGGTGGACGGCGCCGCCATGGGGATCTCGCCGGCGCGTGCTTCGGCGCTCTCGGTGCTCGTGTTCGGCGGCGCGCGGTCGCTGACGGAGCTGGCGGCTGCGGAACAGGTGACCAGCGCGACGATGAGCAAGCTCGTGACAGGTATGGAGGCGGACGGTCTGGCACGCAGGTATCCGGACGTGAACGATGCGCGGGCGATCCGTATCGAGGCCACGGCGAAGGGGAGGCGGACCCTCGAGCGTGGTCGCGAGCGGAGGTTGGACCTCCTCGAGGAGCTCCTGGCCGATGCGAGCGAGGCAGAGATTGCGGCGGTCGAGACAGCTGCTTCGGTCGTCGAGCGCGCAATCCGCTCCGCTTGAATCCGTCCATGCCGAGCGGCTGGGTCGGAATCCTCACCTGCGAGCTCCACTTCCCCGAGGCGCACTCGCTGAAGGAGAAGCGCCACCACCTGCGCTCGGCAAAGGCCCAGCTGCAGAACCGCGTCGGCGCATCGGTGGCCGAGGTCGACCACCACGACGTCTGGCAGCGCGCGCGCATCACCGCGGCGTGCGTCGCCCGCGAGCATCGGGAAGTGGAGCGGCTGCTCGACGAGGCCGAGCGCTGGCTGCGGGGGCAGGAGTGGGAGGTCGCGCGCGCAGAGCGCCTGGTCTTCGATCCGGAGGACTAGGCTCGCGCGCATGCACGCCGTCGAGCTGATCGAGCGGAAGCGGAACGGCGGGGAGATCCCGGCGGCCCAGCTGCGGGAGTTCATTGCCGCGTACGTCCGCGACGAGGTGCCCGACTACCAGGCCGCGGCGCTGCTGATGGCCGTCTGGTTCCGGGGCCTGTCCTCGGTCGAGACGTTCGCGCTCACGGAGGCGATGGTCGCGAGCGGTGAGACAGTCGATCTGAGCTCGCGGCTGGGCCGGCGCGTGGTGGACAAGCACTCGACGGGCGGGGTGGGGGACAAGACGACGCTCGCCCTCGGGCCCGTCGTCGCGGCGTGCGGTGCCCCGTTCGGGAAGATGAGCGGCCGCGGGCTCGGCCACACGGGTGGCACGCTCGACAAGCTCGAATCCATCCCCGGCTTCCGCGTGGAGCTCTCGATCGACGAGCTCGCCGGCCAGGTGAGGGAGATCGGCATCGCGGTGGCCGGCCAGAGCGCCGACCTCGTACCGGCGGATCGAAAGCTGTACGCGCTGCGCGACGTGACTGCGACGATCGACGAGGTGTCGCTCATCGCGGCGAGCATCATGTCGAAGAAGATCGCGGGTGGAGCGAGCGCCCTCGTCCTCGACGTCAAGGTCGGCGAGGGGGCGTTCATGCGTGGGCCGGATGAGGCGCGGGGCCTGGCCGAGACGATGCGCGGGCTCGGCGAGGAGGCTGGCATGGACGTCGCGTGTCTTCTCACGGACATGGAGCAACCGCTCGGGCAGGCGGTCGGCAATGCGCTCGAGGTGCGCGAGGCGTACGACACGCTCGCCGGAGGCGGCCCGGCGGACTTCCGCGAGCTCGTCGTCGAGGCGGCGACGCTCCTGCTCGCGCTCTCGGATCTCGAGCTCGATGAAGACGCCGCTCGGGAGCGCGTCATCACGTCCCTCACGGACGGTTCGGCGCTCGGGGCGTACGAGCGCTGGATCCGCGCCCAGGGCGGCAACCCCGATCCGGCTCGTCTGCCGAGCGCTCCGGTCGCTCGGCAGGTGCCGTCGCCGGCCGCCGGCCACGTGCGTCAGCTGCGGGCGAGGGAGGTGGCAGGCGTCGCGATGGCGCTCGGCGCCGGCCGCGAGCGCAAGGAGGATCCGATCGACCACGCAGTCGGCGTCGTTTGCCGGGCGAAGCGCGGAGACCGGGTGGAGCGTGGCGAGACGCTGGCCGAGATCCACGCAAGCGACAACGGCGCGGCCGAGGCAGCCGAGGCGGCGCTCCTGTCCGCGTATGAGATCGGCCCTGCGCCGGAGCCGCGCCCTCTCATCCTCGACGTCATTCGCTGATCGACTCCTGCACACCCGCCTGGCCGCGATGCTGCGCAAGAGTCGGCATTTCGCGACCGGCTGACACGCTTTCGTAGCACTTCGGGCGGTACCGTG
>JAICZB010000238.1 GCA_025933895.1 Thermoleophilia bacterium | reverse complement strand
TCTCGACGTTCGACTTGTTGAACGCGTAGAGGATGATGAGCGCGAGCGGGATCCAGAGAAAGAGCACGACGAGCGCGGACCACAAGGTGAGCGCGATGCGTGTGGAGCGGGTTTCCATCACAGCGCCTCGAAAGCTCCGAGCCGGCGCGCGATCAGGAGGTAGACGCCCATGACTGCGAGCGGGACCACCGCGAACGCGGCTGCGAAGGGCGTCTGCTGGGATCCGATCGAGTCGTAGACGACGTTGCCGATGAACTGCGACGAGGCTCCCCCGGCGAGGAGCGGGGTGATGTAGTCGCCGAGCGTGAGCGAGAAGGTGAAGATCGAGCCGGCCACGACTCCGGGCAGCGCGAGTGGGAGCAGGACGCGGCGGAACGTCGTCCAGCCGCCGGCTCCGAGGTCGCGCGACGCCTCGAGGAAGGAATCCGGCACGCGCTCGAGCGCGCCGTAGACGGGCAGGACCATGAACGGGAGCCAGATGTACGTGAAGATCAGCCAGACCGCCCAGTTCGTGTAGCCGATGTTGGCCGCCGGCAGCCCGACCTTCTGCAGGCTCCAGTTGAGGACGCCGTCGTGGGCGAGGATGAGCTGCCAGATGTAGACGCGGATCAGGTAGCTCGACCACAACGGCAGCAGGACGGCGACGAAGATGAAGGCGCGCGAGCGTCCCCCGGCGACGCGGGCCATGAAGTAGCCGAGCGGGAAGGCGAGGATCGCGTCCGCGACCGTGACGGCCGCCGCGATTCCGATCGTCCGCAGCGCGATCTTGTGGTAGGCGCCCTGATCCCACAGCAGCCGGTAGTTGTCGAGGTTCCAGATGTGCTGGACCTCGGAGGTGAACGCATTCACCGTCCAGAAGGACGACAGGAAGAGCGCGACGAGCGCAGCGAGATAGACGAGCCCGAACGCGAGCACCGGCGGCGCCAGCAGCAGGAGCGCCTTCGCCCATCGGTGGCGCCAGAAGAGGCCGGTGAACCTGAGCCGGGCCGCCCGCAGGGGACGGCCCGGCTCGGTCAGATCAGCAGCGTGGACGGACAGGGCTCAGCCCTTCATCTCCGTCCATGCCTGCTGCCATCTCGGGTAGTCGACGCAGTTGTTCTGCCCGTTGTCGCACTTGGCGATGGGGGTCTTCCAGAACTTGATCGAGTTGAAGTACTTCTTGGACGCTCCGCAGTGGTACTGCTTCGCGGAGCCTGCCTGGATCTTGTTCATGATCGCGCAGGCCTTCGTGTTGGCCGGCGTCTCGCCGAAGTAGATCGCCTGCTCTGCCTGCACCTTCGGAGTCGAGACCCACGCCATCCACTTGTACATGCAGTTGGGGTGCCTGGCATGCGACGACATCATCCAGGTGTCGGCCCAGCCGGTCGCGCCCTCCTTCGGGATCTCGTCCTTCACGTGCACCTTGTCGGCCTTGAGCGTGTTCGTCTGGTACGGCCACGAGGCGCCGATCACGGCGTCGCCGCTCTTGAACAGGTTGATCTCGGCAGAGGCGAGCGCCCAGTACTTCTTGATCAGCGGCTTCTGCCTCTTCAAGAGGTTGATCGCTGCGTTGAACTGCGTCTGGGTCAGCTCGTACGGATCCTTGATGTGGAGCGACGGCTTCGCCTTCGAGAGGTAGAGCGCCGCATCGGCGATCTGGATCGGATTGTCCGGGACCGTGATCTTGCCCCTGTACTTCTTGCTGTAGATCGCGGACCAGCTCTTCGGAGCGGGCTTCACCTTCTTCGTGTTCCAGAGCAGCGTGTTCGGGCCCCACTGGAGCGAGATCCCGTAGTGCACGCCCTTGATCGTGTTGTGCGGCGGCGACTTCAGGGCCGGGATGAAGTCCTTGAAGCTCGGGATGAGCTTCGGGTTCACCTTCGCGACGTCGCCCCCGTAGATCAGCCGCAGGCTCGCGTCGCCGGAGGCGGAGACACCGTCGTACTGCGTCCCGCCGCCCGACCGCATCTTCGTCACCATGTCGTCGGAGGTGCCCGCATACGTCGCGTGCACGATGCAGCCGGTCTTCTGCTGGAACGGCTTGACCCACTGCTTCTGGGTGTAGCCCTCCCAGGCGATCAGGTTTAGGTGCCCCTCGCCCTTCCCGATCTTCGTCGGTAGGCCGCTGCCCGCGCTGACGCCTGAAGCCGGCACGCAAAGGGCCGCGGTGACCGCGGCCAGCAGAACGAACCGGCGAGTGTGCTTTCTCACTTGCCCTCCTTACCGATTTCGTACGTGTGCTCCGGCCGCCACGAGAGGCGGACCCGCTTCCCTTGCTCCGCGAGCGCCTCCTGAGAGGACGTCTCGAGGTTCTGCCGGACGACCACGAGTTGGCCGCCCGCGTCGAGGTCGACGACGTAGCGCGTGATCATCCCGACGTAGACGACCTCGCGCACGGTGCCCGGCTCGGCGTCGCCTACGCCTTCGTCGGTCATCCGAATCTTCTCCGGCCGGATCGTGAACCGCCGGCCGTCGCGCTCGACGACGTTCGAGACGCCGACGAAGCCGGCGACGAACTCCGTCTGGGGGTGCTCGTAGACCTCGGCCGGCGTGCCGACCTGCTCGATCCGGCCCTCGTTGAAGACGGCCAGGCGGTCGCTCATCGTCAGCGCCTCCTCCTGGTCGTGGGTCACGTAGACGAACGTGATCCCGAGGTCGCGCTGCAGCGCCTTGAGGAAGATCTGCATCTCCTGGCGCAGCTTCAGATCGAGCGCGCCGAGCGGCTCGTCGAGGAGGAGGACCGGCGGGCCGTTCACGATCGCGCGTGCGAGCGCCACCCGCTGGCGCTGGCCACCTGACAGCTGGGCCGGCTTGCGGTCGCCGAGGCCCGGCAGGCGCACCCTGTCGAGCATTGCCTCGGCGCGCGCGCGGCGGTCGCGCCGCCCGATCCCCTTGATGCGCAGCCCGTATTCGACGTTCTCCGCGACGGTCATGTGCGGAAAGAGCGCGTAGTCCTGGAAGACGGTGTTGACGGCGCGTTGCGAGGGCGCGACCCGCGTCACGTCCACTCCCTGCAGCTCGACATGGCCGGCGTCGGGCCGCTCGAAGCCCGCGATCACGCGCAGCGTCGTCGTCTTGCCGGAGCCCGACGGGCCGAGCATCGTGAAGAACTCGCCGGCGCCGATGTCGAGGTCGATCCCGGCGACCGCCACGACGTCGCCGTAGACGCGCCGGACGCCGGCCAGCCGGACGGCCGGTGCGCCGGCGACCGCGTCGGTGTCAGGCGCGGTCGGCGCCAGCGTCGCCAAGTGCCTCCTCCAGCAGGCCGAGCCCGCGCTCGAGCTCCTCGTTCGATGCGGTCAGCGGCGGCAGGAGCCGGATCACGTTCCCGTCGAGGCCGCAGGAGAGGAGGAGCAACCCCTTCTCGAACGCCGCAGCAGTCGTCGCCCTGGCGGCGTCGGGCGTCGGCTCGCGGAGCTCGAGAGCGAGCATCGGGCCGAGGCCGCGCACCTCGCCGACGAGCGGCTGCCGGGCGGCGATCTCCTCCAGCCGCGCGCGCAGGAACGTGCCGACCTGCGCGGCGCGCTCGGCGAAGCCCGGAGCCGTCAGCTCGTCGAGGACGGCGAGCGCGGCGGCGCACGCGACCGGGTTGCCGCCGAAGGTTCCACCGAGCCCGCCGGGGTGGACGGCGTCCATGAGCCCCGCGCGACCCGTGACCGCCGCGAGCGGGAGGCCGCCGCCGAGTGTCTTGCCCGAGACGAGCAGATCCGGCTCCACGCCGAGCTGCTCGATCGCCCACAGCGTCCCGGTGCGTCCGCAACCGGCCTGCACCTCGTCGTCGACGTAGACGATCCCCTGCTCGTCGCAGATCCGGCGGAGCGCCTGGACGAACTCGACCGGCATCGGGATGAAGCCGCCCTCGCCCTGCATCGGC
>JAICZB010000004.1 GCA_025933895.1 Thermoleophilia bacterium | reverse complement strand
CTTCCGCAGTCGCCATCTCAGCCCTCCGTTTCTCCCCGGGCGCCGCCAAGGGCGGCGCAGTCGATTTGCCGGGGGGGGGGGGGGGGGGGGGCCCGGCCGCCCCCACCGCGCCGGGGCTTGGAGGGGGCGGCGCCACCCCCCCCCACGCCCGGCCAATAGACCGCGCCGCCCTTGGCGGCGCCCGGGGAGAAACGGAGGGCTGAGATGGCGACTGCGGAAGAGCTGATCAACGGGGCCCGCGACCGGATGGTCAAGTCGGTCGAGCACGCACGGTCGGAGTTCGCGACGGTGCGCACCGGCCGCGCGTCGGCGTCGCTCCTCGACCGCATCGAGGTCGACTACTACGGGACGCAGACGCCGCTGCGCCAGCTCTCCACGATCAACGTGCCCGAGCCGCGCATGCTCACCGTGCAGCCGTTCGACCCGAGCTCGATCCGCGCGATCGAGAAGGCTGTCCAGGAGTCGGACCTCGGGCTGACGCCGTCGAACGACGGGAAGCTGATCCGGCTGCCGATCCCGCAGCTGACCGAGGAGCGGCGCAAGGATCTCGTCAAGGTCGTGCGCAACATGGCCGAGGAGCACCGCGTCGCCGTGCGCGAGATCCGGCGCGACGCGATGCGGCACCTGAAGGAGCTCGTCGACAAGGGCGAGGTCGGGGCCGACGACGAGCACCGGGCCGAAGGTCGTGTCCAGGAGCTGACGGACGAGCACACGAAGCAGATCGACGAGCTCCTGAAGCACAAGGAAGCCGAAGTGATGGAGGTCTAGGCCGCGTGGCCTCCGTTCCCGGCACAGGCACCGACGTCAGCCCCGAGGAGCACCTTCCAGAGGCCGCCCACGCGGTCGCCATCATCATGGACGGCAGCGGGCGCTGGGCTGCGGAGCACGGCGTCTCCGTCGCCGACGGCCACCGGGCCGGCTCGCGCGCCCTCCGGCCCGTCGTCGAGACGGCGATCGACCTCGGCATCGACTCCCTCGCGGTCTACGCCTTCTCGACCGAGAACTGGACGCGGCCGGTCGAGGAGGTGGCGGCCCTGATGGAGATCTTCGGCGAGACGATCGAGCGCGAGCTCGAGGACCTCGCCGCGCAGGGCGTCCGGTGCCGCTTCGTCGGTCGCCGCGACCGCGCACCCGACTGGCTCCGGACGAAGATGGAGGCGCTCGAGGCCGCGACGGCCGACAAGTCGAAGCTGCAGCTCTGGATCGCCTTCGACTACGGCGGCCGCGCCGAGCTCGTCGACGCAGCGCGACGGCTGGTCGAGAACGGCGCGGATCCCGACGACGTCGACGAGGCGGCGCTCGCCGCCTGCCTCTACGAGCCCGAGATGCCGGACCCCGACCTCGTGATCCGCACCTCCGGCGAGCGCCGCATCTCGAACTTCCTCCTCTGGCAGTCCGCGTACGCCGAGTACGTATTCACCGACACCTTCTGGCCCGACTTCGGGCCGGAAGAGCTCCGGACGGCGATCGAGGAGTACGCGAGCCGGCGCCGTAGATTCGGCGGCAGGTGACTGCGGCCACTCATTCATGACCAACTTTGCCTCGCGCCTCGCGGTCGCGGCGGTCGGCCTGCCGCTCGTGCTCGGCATGTTGTGGCTCGGCGGCTGGTGGCTCTTCACGCTCCTCGCCATCGCCGCGTGTGTCGGCGTGCACGAGTTCGTAACGACGGCGCGGCCCCTGCGGCCGCTCGCACCAGCGGTGTACGGCGGCGTGATTCTCGTGCTCGTCGGAGCGCGCAGCGGCGGGATCGTGTGGCTGCTCGGCGGCTTCCTCGCGACGTTCGTCCTCGGCTTCGTTCTCCACGCGCTCTCGAGCACCCGCGCGCCGACGACGGCTGCGGTCGGCTCGACGATTCTCGGGTCGGCGTGGATCGGACTGGGCCTCGGCTTTCTCCTCCTCCTGCGCGAGATGCACGACCACGGGAGGCTGATCGCCTTCACCGTCGTGCTCGCGGCGTGGGCGGCGGCGACCTTCGCCTACTTCGGGGGCCGGCTGCTCGGCCGGCACAAGCTCGCGCCGCGCCTCTCACCCGGGAAGTCGTGGGAGGGGCTGCTCGTCGGCGCTGTGGCCGGCGTCTTCGTGGCGTTCATCGCGCTCTACGACACGCGGGACAAGTACCTCGCGGTCTGGCAGGCCGTCCTGCTCGGCGTCGTTCTCGTGCTCGCGGAGGTGATCGGTGACCTGTTCGAGTCGGCGCTGAAGCGGGATCTCGAGGTGAAGGACACCGGTCGGCTGCTGGGTGGGCACGGCGGCATGCTCGACCGGATAGACGGCCTCCTCTTCGCCGCACCGGCGGCATATTTCCTCGTCATTTCGTTCCTCCACCACTGACTCCCTACACTGAGCGGGTGAAGCGCATCGCCCTGCTCGGGGCAACGGGCTCGATCGGGCGCCAGGCGATCGAGATTGTCGAGGCGCATCCGGAGCTCGAGCTCTGCGCCGCCGCCTCCGGCTCGACTCCGCTCGATGACGTGGCCGCGCCGTTGAAGGAGGTCGGAGGCGACCTGACGGAGCTCCTCGAGCGCGCGGAGCCCGACGTCGTCCTCAACGCGGTCGTCGGCTTCGCGGGCGTGCACGCGACGCTATGGGCGCTCGAGCACGGGGTCGACCTCGCGCTGGCGAACAAGGAGAGCCTCGTCGCCGCCGGCGAGCTCGCCCTCGCCGCACGCGAACGTGGCCGCGGCCGGATCCTGCCCGTCGACAGCGAGCACTCGGCGCTCTTCCAGTGCCTCGAGGGACGCGAGCCGGAGCAGGTCGACACGCTCGTGCTCACCGGCTCGGGCGGCCCGTTCCGCGGCCGCACGCGCGCCGACCTCGAGGATGTGACACCGGAGCAGGCACTCGCACATCCGACCTGGCGCATGGGCCCGAAGATCACCGTGGACTCCGCAACGCTCGCGAACAAGGGGCTCGAGGTGATCGAGGCGCACTATCTGTTCGGCCTGCCGTACGACCGCATCGAGGTGGCGATCCAGCCGACGTCGATCGTCCACGCGCTCGTCCGCTTCCGCGACGGCGCCTCGCTCGCACACCTCGGCTACCCGGACATGCGCGTGCCGATCTCCTACGCGCTGACGTATCCGGAGCGCGCAGCGACCCCGCTGCCGCCGCTCGACCTCTCGGCGCTCACGCTGGAGTTCTCGCCGCCGGACACCGAGACGTTCCCGATGCTCGCACTGGCGCGTGCCGCGGGCAGCGAGGGTGGCAGCGCGCCCTGCACCTACAACGCTGCGAACGAGGTCGCCGTCGCTGCATTCCTAACGGGTCGCCTTCCCTTCCTCGGGATCCCCGAGGTGGTCGGCGAGACGCTCGCGACCGCCGCGACCGACCCCGTCCGCGATCTGGACGATCTCGTGGAGGCGGACCGCGCCGCGCGCGCCCTCGCGGAAGGAGCGTTGGCACCCGCGTGACCTGGCTCGTCGTCATCGGTGGGCTCGTCCTGCTCGTCTTCCTGCACGAGCTCGGGCACTTCTCGGTCGCGCTCGCGGTCGGGATGCGGCCGCGGAGCTTCTACGTGGGCTTCCCGCCGGCGCTCGTGAAGGTGCGGCACAACGGCATCGAGTACGGGATCGGGATGATCCCGCTCGGCGGTCTCGTACGGATCCCCGGCATGCACCGCCCGGCCGCCCGCGACCTGCACGCATTCGTCGAGCCGGCCGTCCGCGAGCAACCGAGCCTCGCTCCGTCCGTCGGCGCCGTCCGCCGGGCGCTGACGGTAGAGGACTACGACGCGGCCCGGCGCGCCTATCCCGAGTTCGAGCGCGAGGTGAACGAGGCGCACCTGTCGCCGGGCGCGAGGCGATCGGCGGAGCGGGCTCTGCGCGACGTGGAGGAAGGCACCGCTCCGGACGCGTACTGGCGTGCTGCGACCTGGAAGCGCGTCGCCGTCATCGCCGCGGGGCCCGTCGCGAACGTCGTCATCGCCTTCGCGATCCTCTTCGCCGTCTTCGCCGCCGGCGGAGCGCCCGCCGGAAACCCGACCGCCAAGGTCGCGCAGGTCAAGGGCGGGACTCCGGCGGCGGCCGCGGGTCTCCAGCCGGGCGACGTCATCGTCGCCGTCAACGGCCGGCACGCTCACACGTTCGCAGCGATCTCCCGCCGGATCAGGGCGAGCGCGGGAGGCCCGGTCACGCTCACCGTGCTGCGCGGCGGACACCGGGTCACTGTGGGACCGGGGGAGACCATCCTCAGTCACGGACGCTGGATCTTCGGCTTCTCGCCGGCGCCGAAGCTCGTCAGTTACCCGGTCGGCAGATCCGCCCACATGGCGGCGTCGGATCTCTGGGGCGTCGTCCGGGGCACCGCCGCGGGAGTCGGCTCGTTGTTCTCCCGCCATGGCCGCAGCCAGCTTTCGGGGCCGGTGGGCATCAGCAGCGACCTGCACACCGAGCTGCAGATCGGCCTGACCTACTACCTCGAGATCCTGGCGCTCGTGAGCATGTCGCTCGCGCTGCTCAACCTCCTGCCGCTGCTGCCGCTCGACGGCGGACACATTCTCTTCTCGCTCATCGAGGGAGTGCGCAGGCGCGCGCTCGCGCGCGAGGTGTACGAGCGGGTGTCCGTCGTGGGGATCGCCTTCATCCTGCTCGTGTTCGTGATCGCGTTCTCGAACGACGTCTCCAGCCCTCCGCACTGAGAACTCGCATCGAAATGAAGCTCGGGCTGTCCGGCCGCGCTGGTCGGCGCGATCCTGCGTGCTCGACTCGCGCTCGACCATCGCACCCGGCCGGCGCGTGGTCATTCCGAGACGAGTTCTGAGGCGCTTCAGCGTCCCCTGAGGGCGCGATTGGGCCGGAACCCGCCTGGCTAGACTGATTGCGGATGGCCAGCGAGCGGCAGATCTCGGTCGGCGGCGTCACGATCGGGGGCGGAGCACCCGTCGTCGTGCAGTCGATGACGCTCACGAAGACGCACGACGTCGAGGCGACGACCGCTCAGATCGCGGCGCTCGCGTCCGCCGGCTGCGAGGTCGTGCGTGTCGCCGTCCCGAAACTCGAGGACGCCGAGGCTCTGCCGCGGATCGTGCGGCTTTCGCCGTTGCCGGTGATCGCGGACATCCACTTCAACGCGTCGCTCGCGCTGAAGGCGATCGACGGCGGCGTCGCAGCCGTGCGCATCAATCCCGGCAACATCGGCGGCCCGGACAAGGTGGAGCAAGTCGTGCAGGCCGCGAAGCGCGCGGGGATCCCGATGCGCATCGGCGCCAACTCCGGCTCGCTCCCGAAGCACCTCACGGATCTCGCCCACCAGGACCAGGCCGAGGCGCTCGTCGAGGCCGCGCTCGAGGAGGTGCGGCTGCTCGAGAAGCTCGACTTCCACGACTTCAAGATCTCGGTCAAGTCGAGCCACGTCCCCACCATGATCCGCGCCTACCGGATGCTGTCCTCGAAGGTGCCGTACCCGCTGCACCTCGGCGTGACGGAGGCGGGCACACCGTTCTCCGGCTCGATCAAGAGCGCCGTCGGGATGGGGGCCCTGCTCGTGGACGGGATCGGCGACACGATGCGCGTCAGCCTGACCGCCGACCCGGTGGAGGAGGTCAAGACGGCGTGGGAGATCCTCTCCGCGCTCGGCCTGCGCCACCACGGGCCCGTGATGATCGCGTGCCCGAGCTGTGGCCGCGACAACGTCGGCGTGCAGACGCTGGCGGAGGAGGTCGAGCGCCGGAAGGCCGACTACGTGGAGCATTTCGAGATCGCCGTGCTCGGCTGCGCCGTGAACGGGCCGGGCGAGGCGGGGGACGCCGATTTCGGGATCGCGGGCGGCCGCGACGTCGGCTTCGTCTACGCGCACGGTCGCGTGCTGAAGAAGGTGCCGTCGGACGTTCTCATCGACACGCTGTTCGACGAGATCGACAGGTGGATCGCCGACGGGATGAACCGGCCGAAGCGCCTCAAGATGGCGAAGCCCGCCGCGCTCGCGATGGCCGAAGCCTCGCTGATCCCGCTCGAATAGGGTCCGGCGAGACCCGATGATCACCCGAGCCTCACAGCTCTTCCTGCCGACCCTGCGTGAGCCGCCCGCCGACGCGGAGGCCGCCTCGCACCAGCTCCTCGTGCGCGGAGGCTTCATCCGGCAGGTCGCAGCGGGCATCTGGACGTACCTGCCGCTCGGCTGGCGCGTCCACCGGAGGGTCGAGCAGATCGTCCGCGAGGAGATGGACGCGATCGGCTGCCAGGAGATGCTCATGCCGTTCCTGACGCCGGTCGAGCTCTGGCAGCAAACGAAGCGGGACTTCATCGAAGAGCTCTTTCGGCTCGAGGACCGCAAGGGCACGGACTACGTGCTCCCGCTCACCCACGAGGAGACCGTGACCTTCCATGCACGCGAGATCCAGAGCTACCGACAGCTGCCGCAGATGCTCTACCACTTCGGGCTCAAGGCGCGGGACGAGCTGCGGCCGGGCAAGGGACTGATCCGGCTGCGCGAGTTCGTCATGAAGGACGCGTACTCCTTCGATCGGGACGAGGCCGGGCTGGAGGAGTCGTTCCAGCGGCAACGAGGTGCGTACGTCCGTATCTTCGAGCGCTGCGGCCTCGTCACGCACGACGTCCCCGCCGAGCCGGGAATGATGGGCGGCTCCGAGTCCCGCGACTTCCTCGCACCGGCCGGCGCCGGCGAGAACACTCTCGTGACGTGCGAGAACGGCGACTTCGCGGCCGACATCGAGGTTGCCACCACGACTCCGCGCCAGGCCGTCTTCCCGGAGCCGCTCGAGAAGCCCGAGGAGATCGAGACACCGGAAGTGACGACGATCGACGGCCTCGCCGAGCTGCTCTCCATCGACACGGCTGCCACCTCCAAGGCGATGCCGCACGTGACCCAGGACGGCGCGGTCGTCCTCGCTCTCGTCCGCGGCGACGACCGGCTGGAGGAGGCGAAGCTCGCCGCAGCGCTGGGCGAGCCGGTCTGGCCGGCGGACGACGACGCGATCCGGGCGGCGTTCGGCGCGTCCGGTGGATCGCTCGGCCCGGTTGGCTTCGAAGGCCGGATCGTGGCCGACTTCGCGCTCCGCGACGGACAGTTCGTCGCCGGTGCGAACCGGGACGGACGGCATCTGCGCGGCGTCCAGGCGGACCGCGACTACGAGCCCGAGTTCGCCGACCTCCGCGAATCCGCGGCAACAGACACGTGCCCGAACTGCGGCGGTGCGCTCGGCTTCCAGACCGCGATCGAGGTCGGCCACATCTTCAAGCTCGGCACGCGCTACTCCGAACCGCTGGGCGCGACGTTTCTCGACGACGACGGGAGGGAGAAGCCGCTGGTCATGGGCAGTTACGGGATCGGCCCCGCGCGGATCATGGCGACGGCCGTCGAGCAATCGCACGACGAGAACGGGATCGTCTGGCCCAGGGCGCTCGCACCGTACGATGCGCACGTCGTCGCGCTCCCCGGGGCTGAGGAGATCGCGCTGCAGGCGGCGGAAATGCTCGCCGCAGCCGGCCTCGACGTGCTCCTCGACGACCGCGACCAGCGGGCGGGGGAGAAGTTCGCCGATGCCGATCTGATCGGCTGTCCGCTACGGGTCACGGCCGGCCGGAAGAGCCTCGAGGACGGCAAGGTGGACGTGCGGGACCGCGCAACGGGCGACGAGAAGCGATTGAATGTTGCCGAGCTCGGCAAGGAGGCCTAGCGGTGGCAAAGCGGCGGCGGTTCAGCGAGGAAGGGTTCGGCGAGACCGTGCAGCGCCTGATGGACGAACAGGGCGTGACGTACCGGCAGCTCGCCGGGCGCACGGGACTCTCGGCCGGCTACCTCAACCACCTCGTCCACGGCAACCGGCCCGTCCCGTCCAACGACGTCGTCTCGACACTCGCCGGCGCGCTCGAAGTCGAGCCCGAGCATTTCCGCGAATTCCGCCTGCGCCTCATCACGGAGCGGCTCGAGGCGATGCCGGCGCTGATCGACCGCCTCTACCGGCAGCTGAACCGGCAGGCTTAGAACTCGCATCGAAATGAAGTACGGACTGTCCGGCCGCGCTGGTCGGCGCGATCCTGCGTCCTCGGTCGCGCGAATAGCTCTGCTATTCACGCTTCCTGCGTCCTTGACTCCGCACTCGACCATCGCACCCGGTCAGCGCGTGGTCATTCCGAAACGAGTTCTCAGCGCAGCGCGTAGCGCAGGAAGAGGTGCGAGCCGTGTGCCCGCACCGAGCGGAGGTTGCCCGCTACCCGGGTCTGCGGCACGAGCTCGACGCCCTCGACGAGACCGAGCCGCGCCGTCGCCGCACGGCCGGCGAGAAGCGGCGAGACGGTGAGGAAGAGCTCGTCCACCAGCCGTGAGGCCACGAGCGAGCCGAACATCGACGGCCCGGCTTCCGACAGGACGACGGAGCACCCTCGATCACGCAGAACCTCGAGCGCGGCGGCGAGATCGACCGTGTCCGCGTCGGTCACGGCCACGACCTCCGTCGCCGCGGGCACCGACGCGCGTACGCCGTCCGCTCCTGCCGACGTGGTGAGCACGAGCGCGCCCGACTCGAGCACGGGATGGGTCGGATCGAGCGAAGCGCCCGTGGTGACGATCGCGACGAGAGGCTGCTCCGGACGGCCGCGCGCAGCGCGCAGCTCACCGAGCGCCTCCGCTGCCTCCGGATACGCGCGGTCGACGCGCCATGTCCCCTTCGGCGAGGAGAGGAGGGTGCCGGCGCCCACGACGACCGCGTCTGAGCAGGCTCGCAGGAGCGCGAGGACGAACCTGTCCGCCCCGCTCTCGTCGCCGATGACGGCATGCGAGCGCGGCAGGCGCGGCACCGCGACCACGCCGTCGAGCGACTCCACGAAGTTCGCGACGACACACGGCTCGTCGAGGCCGATCCCGCCGCCGTAGAGCGTCGCGAGCAGCTCCGGCAGGTCCCACCGCGGCAGGTCCTCGGCCTCGGCGAGGACCGTGAGGGCTTCGATCACCGCGTCAGACTAAGGAACTCCGAGCGGAGAGACACGTCCTCGTCGTAGAGGCCGCGCCAGACGGTCGTGACCGTGACGGAGCCGTCCTCCTCGACGCCCCGCATCGCGGTGCACATGTGCGCCGCCTCGAGCCTGACCGCGACGCCGCGCGCTCCGGCCAGCTCGCGCAGGCCGTCCGCGATCTCCTCCGCGAGACGCTCCTGCACGGTGAAGCGGCGCGCGTACATCCGCACCAGCCGGGTCAGCTTCGAGATACCGAGGATCTCGTCGCCGGCGACGTAGCCGACGTAGGCGCGACCGTGGAACGGCAGCGCGTGGTGCTCGCAGAGCGCGTAGAAGCCCATCGGGCCTTCGACGATCTGCGCGTGCCGTCCCTCGACGCCCTCCGGCCGCTCGGTCGGGAACAGCGTGCGCAGCTTCGGATCGCCGTCATAGCCCGCCGTGGAGTCGTACAGCGCGCGCACGAAGCGCCGCGGCGTGTCGCGGGTGCCGGGGGTGTCGAGGTCGAGCCCGAAGGCGCTGAGGATCTCCGCGGCATTGCGCTCGAGCCTCGCCCAGTCGGCGGGCGTCAGGTCGCGTGCCGCTGCGGGATCGTGGGCCGGTAGCTCGAAGACGTTGCTCCCCTCCGGCGCCGGCAGAGCCGCCACCTCCGCTACTTGCCGGGCTCCGTCGAGCCTACGCCCGGTGCTGCTCATGCGACTTCCTCCTGTCTTCGGGGCGCGCGCCGGGGAAGGAGCGCGAGCGCTATCAGGGCGGCCTCCACGATCAAGAGCCAGGCGAAGGCAATCGGGTGTCCAAGGGCGATCAGGAGCCCGAACGCGGCGAGCTGCGTCGACATTCCAAGGTTCGCGAGCAGCGAGACGGCGATCGAGCCGGTGAGCGCGGGGCGGCGGGCGACGACGGCCTCCGCCAGCCGGTCCTGCGGCGCGTAGGCGAGCCGGTAGACGCGGCGGAGCAGTGCCGTGGCGCCACTCTCCGCCTCCGGCTCGGCCACGGCTGCGCGCGACAGCCGCTCGGCGTTGAAGTTGAGGCTGAGGACACTCGTGAGCGCGAGGAATCCCACGAGCGCAAGCGCAGGCTGCCCGGTCGTCCAGCCGAGCGCGGCGAAGAGCGCCGCGTTGACGAGCAGGTCGACCTCGGAGTCGAGGTAGCGGCCGAACGCGCTCGTCCGACGGGTGAGGCGCGCGAGCTGGCCGTCCGCATTGTCGAGCAACGTCTTGAGCTGGAGGAGGAGTGCGGCCGCGAGCAGCGAGCCGCGACCGAGCTCGACCGCAGCCGCGAAGCCCGCGACGCCGGCGGCGACGACGACGAGCGGCGGCGGCACGCGCAGGGGCGCGAGCAGGAGGACGAGCGGGTGCGCGAGCGGCCGGAAGACCTTCTCGCACACGAGCTCGGTCCCGCGCCGCGTCTTCCGCGACCGGGCGAGGCTGCTAGACCGCAAGAGCACCCTCGCCGGCGCGGATCAGATCGCGTGCCTCGTCGAGCTTGTCCCAGACGTTCCAGAGCAGCACGCCGCGCGGCCTGCCGTCCTCGACGAAGGTGACGACGCCCTTGCGATACGGCTCCTGCCAGTCCTCGACCGCCTCGAGGCGCGAGTCGACGAGCCCGACCGCCTCGTAGCCGAGATCGAACAGGTCCGAGTAGAAGAACGGGAGGTGCTCGTACGGCGCCTCGGCGCCGGCCATGTTCGCTCCGACGGCGTGGCCGTGGCTGTTCGCGTGATCCTCGTGCTCGATCCGCAGTGCGATGCCGAGCGCCGTGACCGGGAACCGGGCGACGTCACCGGCGGCGAAGACGTCGTCGTGGCCGGGCACACGCCCGTACTCGTCGACGACGATCCCGTCGTTCACTTCGAGCCCCGCTGCCTCGGCAAGCTCCGTGTCCGCGATCACGCCGAGTCCGGCGACGACCGCGTCGGCCTCGAGCTCGAGGCCGGACTGGGTCTCGACCCGATTGCCCGAGGCGGCGGAGACCATCTCGCCGGCGCGCACGTCGACGCCCTTCTCGCGGTAGTAGTCGGTGACGGACGCGGAGAGCCCGGCGGGGAAGAGGCGGTGCCCGATCCCAGGCTCGGGGAAGAGCATCGTGACGCGGGCTCCGTTGCCTACGAGGCTGGCCGCCAGCTCCGAGCCGATGAAGCCTCCGCCGATCACGACGACGTGCGCTCCCTCACCGGCGATCTCGCGCACGTGGTGGTAGTCGTCGAGGGTGCGGAACCAGACGACGCCGTCCGCGCCGGGAACCTCGCGCGGCCGCGCCCCGGTGGCGAGCAGGAGCTTCTCCCAGCCGTACTCCTCGCCGGCGTCGTCCGCCGCCGTATGCCCCGCGAGGTCGAGCGACACGATGCGGCGGCCGGTGACGAGCTCGAGACCCTCGGCCGGCTCGCGCCACAGCTTCTCCTCCGGCGCTCCCTGCCACAGGCCCTTCGTGAGCAGCGGACGCTTGTACGGCGGGTGCGGGTCGGCGCCGATCATCGTGATCGAGCCGTCCGAGTCGTGCTCGCGGATGCCCTTCGCCGCCATGTCGCCGGTCATACCGGCGCCGATGATCAGATACTTGGTGGTGTTCATTTCGCCTTCTTTCAGCAGACACGCACTTAGGAGACAGAGTCGAGCTCGAGCAGCGCCCGCAAACTTTCGTGCTCCTCGGCGCACGCGGGACAGCCGACGAGGTGGGCGCGCAGGCCCGGGACGAGCACGTCGGCGGGGGCACCGGCGAGCTCGAGCTCCACGTAACGGTCGAGCTGCGCGAAGCACTCGTCGCAGCTGACCTCGGGCTCGTCGCTGCCGAGCAGGCGCTTCAGGGTTGGATCGAGATCGCGTCCGGTCATACGTTTCCCTCCGGGAATCCCGCCTCGGCGACGTGGGCGCGCAGCCGCCGGCGTGCGTCGTGGAGAAGCTTGTACAGCGCGTTGCGGTTCGAGTCGAGGCGCTCGGCGAGCACGTCGATGGGCACGCCCTCGAGCACCGACGCGACGAGGACCTGCCTCTGCCGCGGAGTGAGCGCGGTGCGGATCCCTTCGCGCACGGCCTCGAGCAGCGCCGCGTTCTCGGCGTCGTCGTCCGGGCCGGGCCCGGCGTGGGCGAGACTCTCCCACTGCTCGGGCTCGAGCGTCACCTCGCGATCCCGCCAGGCGCGCCGGCGCACCTTCACCGACGCCTCCAGAAGCGCGAACTTGTACGCCCAGGTGCGAAAGCTGCTCTCGCCGCGGAAGTCGTCCAGCCGGCGGAGAACCGAGACGGTGGCGTCGTCGGCCGCGTCCTGCGCGAGCTCGTCCAGCTCGACCGCAGAGAGCTGGGGCAGAGAGCCGGCACGACGGAAGACCTCGAAGCGGGCGGCGCGGAGGAGAAGCCCCTGGAGCCGGGCCACGGCTTCCTCCCGGGGCCCGCCTTCGGTGCGCAGGTCGAGGTGCCACTCTTCGAGCCCCGGGGCTGCTGCGAGCGCGCTCACATCAGGATTAGTGTCCGGTGCGGGCACGGTCTTACCTTCTACCGTCGTGAGCGCGCGCTACGCGGCGGCGAGGGCGGACGTCCGCTCCGCCATCTCGCGATCCTTGTCGGTGATCCCGCCGGCCGAATGCGTGCTCCAGCGAACGGTGACGCGGCGGTACCGGATGTCGATGTCCGGATGGTGATCCTCGCTCTCCGCGAGCTCCGCGAGACGGTCGACGAACTCGATCGCCGCGGGAAACGTCGGGAGCTCGAACTCCCGCACGAGCGCGCCTGCCTGCTCATCCCAATCCGTCATCCGGGGAGTATTACGGGCGCGGGATGCGCAAGGTCGTCTCGTTCGTACAAGACTGCGGAGGAGTGCGTGAACCCAGTGACCGAGACCTCGTACGGAGCGCGCGTCGCGGCGACCGAGATGCTGCGTCCGCCCTCTTCAGGCGCTACTGGCGCGACGCGTGGCGTGCGGCGTATGCGATCACGGGACGGCGCTCGCTGGCCGACGACGTCGCCGCCGACGGCTTCGAGCGCGCGTTCGCCGCGCTCGGGCGCTTCGACGAGCGCCGTCCGTTCGGGCCGTGGCTGCACCGGATCGTCGCCAACCGGGCGCTCGACCTCCTGCGCGCCGAACGCCGCCTCTCCGACGAGGAGCTGCCCGACACCCCGGATCTCGCTCCCGCCCACACGACGGGGGATCGCAGCCTCCTCACCGCGG
Organism: Thermoleophilia bacterium; assembly: GCA_025933895.1. Taxonomy (GTDB): domain Bacteria; phylum Actinomycetota; class Thermoleophilia; order Gaiellales; family Gaiellaceae; genus Palsa-739. The sequence goes on along the minus strand of JAICZB010000004.1, from coordinate 18,722 downwards.
TGGCCGGTCTGTCACTCGAGCGGCGCGTCGTGGTCGTCCTGCGCTACGGAGTCGGCATGACGCCGAAGCAGATCGCGGAGGCACTCGATCTTCCGACCGGAACCGTCAACTCGCGGCTCGCGCGCGCGCTCCAGCAGCTGCGCGAATCGTCGGAGGTCGAGCATGTCGAGTGACCTGGAGCGGCGCCTGGAGGCGATGTTCGCCGAGGCGCCGGATCCGGAGCCCGGAGCGGGGGAGGAGGCCTTGCATCGGGCGCTGCGAGCGGTGCACCCGATCACGGTCTCTCGCCGCGGGTTGCGCACCGCCGTTCTCGCCTTCGCGACCGCAGTCGTCCTGCTCGTGATCGCGGCCGGCTCGCTCGCCGCTGCCGGCGCGCTGCACGTCAGCCTAGGATCCAAGCCGAAGCGGACTCACCCGGCAGCCCTGCTCACGCTGCCCCAGGGCGCCAACGGCGTCGCTGCGATCGTCAACGGCCGGCTATCCGTCGCCACACGTGGCGGAGGTCGTCTACAGGTGCGTGCAACGGCGGCAGCGCTCTCGCCACGTGTCCTCTACGTCGCAGCGGGCATCGGAAACTCGCTCGTGGCGATGGCGCCCGATGGGCGCCGCGCCTGGTCGCATCCCACCGGCGGGAAGGTCGTGGCAATCGCGTGGGCGCCGGACGGCTTCCGGATCGCGTACGTCGTCCAGGCAGGGCATCGCTTCGCGTTGCACGTCATCTATGGGAACGGCGTCCACGACACGACGATCGACAGCTCGGTCCGACCGGTGAGGCCGTCGTGGCGGGCCGACTCTCTCGCCCTCGCCTACGTGGGCGGGGGCGGGAAGGCAATCGTCTACGACCTCGCCCATGTTTCTCGGAGTGTCGTCGCGAGGTCCGCAGGCATGGGCGCCGTGACGCAGCTCGCCTTCGCACCGAGCGGCGGTGGGCTCGCGATCGCCGGGCGCTCTGGGATCGCCACGAAGCGTGTCTGCCGGCTTCCCGCTTTCCCCAAGCGCTCTGTGGGCTGGATCGGCTGGCTCGGCTCCTCGCTGCTGGTGGCGCACGGCGGCCGGCGCACGGCGCTCGACAGCTTGTCCTGCGGCGGAGGATTCGGGAGCTCCGACTTCGGCGGCACGATTGTCGCGTTCGACGCCCGTGGGCCGCGAGTCGCAGTCGCTGTAGCCCGCGGAACGAACGTCGTGCTCCTCGTCGGCGACTCATTGCCTCTCCACAACCTGCGCCAGGTCGCACGACTGCCGCGCGGAGCCCATGTGACCGACCTCTTGGTGGGCTAGCGCGGCCAGGCCGAAATTGCGACGTACCGCGTCACCGGCGCGATCTTCCTCGTCCACAGCCGCTTCAGCGTCCCCGCCTCGAGCTCCGTGACATAGCCGGTCAGAACAGAGCTCGTCACGACGTTGCCGCCGAGCGTCGAGAGGTTGAAGGATCCGTAGGGCATCGACACCGAGCCGTGCCGGCCGTACGTTCGCCACGAGACGGCCTCGAGAGAGGAGCCGTAGCCGCTCGTGACGATCGCGCGCTTGCCGGAGAAGGCGATCTCCTGCGGGCCTTTGCCGGCGGCGATCTCACGCAGCGGCCTGCCGGTCGCGGCGTCGAACACCGTCACGAACGGCGCTGCGGAAGAGCTCACCCACACGGTTCCCCCGTCCGGCGAGAACTCGATGCCGTGGGCCGTCACGCGGGGGTGGATCCGACCCACCACGCGCGGGCGCCGGAGATCGGCGGTATCGAGGCGGACGATCGTCGACGCGGTCTCGCCGAGAGCGACCCAGAGCCGTCTTCCATCCGGGCTGAAGTCGAGGTGGTGCGCCTGCAACCCGACGGAGACATGGCCCACGATCGACCGGCGCTTCAGGTCGATGACCACGAGCCGGCCGCTCCCCGCGTCTGAGATGTACGCGTACCGCTCGCCGGGCGCGATCGCGGCCACCTCCGGCCGGGCGAAGCCGTGGAAGACCTTGATCGGTCTGAGGGAATGCCAGCCGAGCAGCGTCACCGTCCCGTGCGGGTCGACGACGACGGCGGGACCGTGCAGCCGCGCCGCGACCATGAGCGGGTCGTCGACGTGGACGCGCTTCAGGACATGCCCGCCGTACCGCCCGAGCGAGACCGCGAAAACCTCGTTCGACGCCTCCGCGCACACGAGGGCGACCGGCCGGCTCGCCGAGGCTCCGGCGGACGCGGAGGGAACGAGGAGAAGTCCGGTGAGCAGAACGAGGAGTCGGCGCATGCCTCCGATACGGGCAAGCCGTGCCCGGAGGTCCCGTGAGCTACGGTTGATGTCCCCGCGGGGCGTGGCGCAGCCTGGTTAGCGCGTTGGTCTGGGGGACCAAAGGTCCCGGGTTCAAATCCCGGCGCCCCGATCAGTGAGAGTCCAGGGTCAGTAGCCGAGCCGTGTCCGCGTCAGTCCGCTGCGGGGGCTGTATTGCGCAATCAGGGCGAGAATTCGTTCGACCTGTGCGCGGCGGGTGGGCGATGTCCAGCGCATCGGGGACAGAACGGGCGGCAGCGGCGGGCGGTTACGGCCCTTCGCGACTAATCCGTGCCCGTCGGGGCACGTCATCCTGCGGCGTATGCGGATAGAACTGAGCGACGGCGAGCTGCTCGAGCTTTCGGACGCCGAGGCGCGGACGCTCTACGAGACGCTCCTGGAGCGTGCGCGGCAACGCGGGGCCATCGCTGCTGCGGGGAAGCTCCGTCCAGCTCTCGCCTGGTCCAGCGGCGCCGGAACCAAGGTCGCGTTCGACCAGTTCGAGACCGCAGCCGTACATGCGGTCCGCGGGGACAAGCCACTCGGTTGAACGCCGGCTCCCTCAGCCCTCGATCCGGGTGCAGATCGCGTACACCGAATCGAAGCTCGTCCACCCGTTCGCGGGGCCACTCGTGCCGGAGACCTCGATTCTCCGTTCGTCGCGGTCTATCGCCTTCACGAGATGCAGCATCGTCTCGTCGCAGACCTTCACCGCCACGATGTCGCCGAGCTCGATCCGCTCGACGTCGACCGGCTCGATCGTGACGCGGCTTCCGCTCGGGATGACCGGCTCCATCGAGCCGCCGAATGCCCGGAAGCGCCCGGCCAACCCGAGCTTCACCTTCCACAACGCCACCGGGAACATCCGTGGAGCTTACGGCGGGCGAAGCGGACATTCGCATCGTTCCGAGGGGTTCTTCGGAGAACGGCGAACTACGCCCCGCGGGAGCCGGTACTGCGGCCGCTGCCGCAAGCGGCAACGTGGCACCAAGTATCCGGCTTCCCTGCGCGGACGGCCCGCTACCCCTTCGCGGGCCGTTCGCCTTCTTCGGCCCGAAGCGGGTTGCGCCGGCACGTTGACGGGAGGACACAGGTGGAAAGGGACCTCGGCGTCCGCTGACGCAACCCGCAGCGGGAAGGTAGCGCGGGGCGTGCGTTCGTGCGCGGCAAACCGCCGCGGTCGTCGCACCTAGCCGCGGAGGACGTCGGCGGAGCAGCCGGCCACGAGAGCGCTTCGCCAGTCCTCGACGTCTGCGAGCTGGGGATGGCCGGTATCGATGCCCACGTTCGGCCACGACTCGAGCCCGAGCGCTCTTGCGCCGCCGACAGTCCCGATCTCGAGCAGGTCGTCCACGGGGAAGACATCCCTACGTCCGGACTGCCGCCGCGCGATGCCGTCGAGCTCGCGCAATTCCTCGAGCGGGTCGATCCGCACGTTCGAGTCCGAGCCGATACACAGGTCGATACCGCGGTGGAGGAGCCGCTCGACCGGCAGGAAGCCGTCCCCGAGGTTCGCCTCCGTCGTCGGGCAGGCGCATACGCGGGCGTCCGCCGCCGCGAGCAGGTCGAGTTCGTTCCCGTCAGCGTGCGTCGCATGGACGACGGTCGTGCGCGGGCCGAGGCAGCCGCATGCGTCGAGGAGCTCGATCGGCCGCACGCCGTGCTCGGCCAGGCACTCGTCGATCTCGCGCGGCTGCTCGTCGGCGTGGACGTGCAACGGCAGCTCCTCCTGTGCCGCGTAACGGCCGAGCTCCGCGAGCCAGTCGGGCGGGCACGCCCGAACGGAGTGGGGAGCGACGCCGACGCGGATCCCGCCGGCCCGCAGCTCCTCGAGCTCGCGCAGGTACTCGGCCACCGACTCCTGGCGGAAGCGCTCGATCCCGCCGCGCGCGTAGGCGACGTGAAGGAGGACGAGCTCGACGCCGGCCTCCGCGGCGGCCGCCGAGGCCGCCCGCCCTTCCTCGAGCCCGAGGTAGTGAAACTCCCCCACCGCCGTGTAGCCGGCCGCATGCAGCTCCCGGTAGACGTCCGCATAGCTCGTCCGTACGCGCTCCGGCGTCTGACTCGCGGCCAGCTCGAGCATCGTGTCGCGCCAGGCCCAGAAGTCGCCGCCTTCGATCCGTCCGCGCAGCGCCCGCTGGAATGCATGGCAGTGTGCGTTGACGAAGCCGGGGATCCGAGGCAGCTCTCGCACGCCCGTATCCTTTCCACATGGAGGCTCCCGCCGTTTCGCAGCCGCTCGCGCAGCTGCCGAACGCGCTCACGGTCGCGCGGCTCGCGCTGATCCCCGTCTTCGTCGTCCTCATGGTGCGCGCGGGACACCGGCCCAGCTGGCCGGCCGGGGTCGCCTTCGGCATCGCCGGGATCACCGACCAGGTCGACGGCTTCCTCGCGCGGCGCTGGCGCGTCGAGTCCCGCTTCGGGAAGCTTGCAGACCCACTCGCCGACCGCCTGATGATCGACGCCGCCGTGATCCTCCTCTTCGCCTACGACCGGCTGCCCTGGGCCGGCCTCGTCGTGATCGTCGGGCGGGACCTCGTGCTGCTCGCAGGCTCGGGGCTGCTCGCGCCGCGCGGGATCGAGGTGGACGTCAACGTCGTCGGCAAGGCAGCGACCTGGGTCCTGTACGCCGCGATCTTCTTCCGCATCGTCACGCACCCCTCGACGAGCTGGCCCGTCGACCTCTTCTGGGCGGGCCTCGCACTCGCGCTCGCCGCCGGCGTGTTCTACGTCGTCGCCGCCTGGAGAGAACTCCATCGATGAAAGCCGTCGTCATGGCCGGAGGTGAGGGCACGCGGTTGCGGCCTCTCACCTCGAACCAGCCGAAGCCAATGGTGCCGATCGTCGGCAAGCCGTGCATGGAGCACATCCTCGAGCTCCTGCGCCGGCACGGCTTCGAGGAGGTGATCGTCACGGTCGCCTTCCTGCCGCAGGCGATCCGGAGCTACTTCGGGAGCGGCGAGACGCTCGGCCTCGACATCGGCTACTCGGTCGAGGAGTCGCCACTCGGCACCGCCGGCTCGGTGAGACGCGCCGCGGGGAGGCTCGACGACACGTTCCTCGTCATCTCCGGCGACGCGCTCTGCGACGTCGACCTCACGCGTCTCGTCGAGGCGCACCGCGAGAAGCGGGCCTCGGTGACGATCGGGCTCAAGTCGGTCGAGAATCCGCTCGAGTTCGGCATCGTCGTCACCGACGAGGACGGCCGGGTCGAGCGCTTTCTCGAGAAGCCGTCGTGGGGCCAGGTCTTCTCCGACACGATCAACACCGGCATCTACGTGCTCGAGCCCGAGGTGCTGAAGCACATCCCGCAGGACCGGCCGTACGACTTCTCGAAGGAGCTGTTCCCGCTGCTGCTCGAGATGGGGCGGCCGATCTACGGGCACGTCTTCGACGGCTACTGGCAGGACATCGGCAACCTCGAGCAGTACCAGCAGGCGAACTTCGACGCGCTCGACGAACGCGTCCAGCTCGAGATCCCGGGAATCCGCATCCGCGGAAACATCTGGCTGGGGGACGGGGTGGACCTCGACGACCTCGACGCGATCGCCGGGCCCGCGTACCTCGGCAACTACTGCCGCGTCGCGCGCGGCGCCCACATCGGCCCGTACTCGGTGCTCGCGACGAGCGTCACCGTCCGCGAGCGCGGACGCGTCGCCCGCTCGATCGTCGACGCCTCGACCTACATCGGCCGCAGCACCGAGGTGCAGGGAGCGATCGTCGGCCGCAGCTGCGACCTGCGCGCGCACGTCCGCGTCCACGAGGGGGTCGCGATCGGGGACGAGGTCACCGTCGGCGCCGAGAGCGTGATCCTCCCGGGCGTCCGGATCTATCCGTTCAAGGAGGTCGAGACAGGCTCGCAGCTGCACGAGAGCCTGATCTGGGAGTCGCGGGGGACCACCCGTGTCTTCGGCAAGCACGGCGTCTCCGGCATGGTGAACGTCGACCTGACGCCCGACGTGGCCGTGCGGCTCGCCGCTGCGCTCGGCACCGCGCTGAAGCGTGGCATGCGCGTCGTCGCGAGCCGTGAGAGCCCGGGCTCGTGCCGGATGATCAAGCGGGCGATGATCTCCGGCATCACCTCGACGGGCGTGCCCGTCGCCGACCTCCGCGTCAGCTCGGCCGCCGTCGCCCGCCACCTCGTGAAGTCGGAGGCGTACGACGCCGGCTTCCACGTCGGAGTCAGCCCGAGCGACCCGGAGGTGATCCGGATCCAGTTCTTCGAGCGGCTCGGAGTGGAGATGAGCGCCGCGATGCAGAAGGAGGTCGAGAAGCACTTCACGCGCGGCGAGTTCCGACGCGTCGCCGCCGGGGAGGTGGGGAGCATCTCGTACCCCGCGCGGGTGCGCGAGACGTACGCCGCCGAGCTGCTCTCGACGATCGACGCCGAGTCCGTGCGCGAGCGGCGCTTCCGCATCGTGGTCGACTACGGCTTCTCGGGCGCCTCGTACGTGCTGCCGCTCGTGCTCGGGCCGCTCGGAGTGGAGGTGGTCGCCGCCCATGCGTTCACCGGCGAGGGCCCCGACTACGCGGACGCCGCACCGGGGCTCGCCGCCTCGATCGGCCAGACGAAGCGACTCGTGCCCGTCGTGGGCGCGGATCTCGGCGCGGTCTTCGACCGCTCGGCGGAACGGCTTCACCTCATCGACGAGCAGGCACGCGAGGTGCCGGTCGAGCAGGCGCTCCTGCTCTTCCTCCGCCTCCTCGGCTCCGACGGGCGCCGGGGGAAGCTCGCCTTCCCGGTGACGGTGACGAGCCAGGTCGAGCGGCTCGTCGCGGACTCTCAGCTCGAGGTGGTGAGGACGCCGACGTCCCTGCCGGAGTTGACGCGCGCGGCCGCGGAGGGAGGGGTCGTCTTCGCGGGCGCGGTGGGCGGCGGCTACGTCTTCCCCGAGTTCCTGCCGGGCTACGACGCAGTTGCGAGCCTCGCGAAGCTGCTCGAGCTGCTCGCGCCCGTCGACCGTCCGCTGTCGGAGCTCGTCGCGGAGCTCCCGCAGCCGACGCTCGTCCACCACCAGGTGCCGTGTCCCTGGGCGCTCAAGGGCCTCGTGATGCGCGTGCTGAACGAGCGCCTCGCGGGACGCGACGTCGACCTCACCGACGGGATCAAGCTGTTCGACGAGCGAGGCTGGGCCCAGGTCCTGCCGGATCCCGACGAGCCGCTCCTCCACCTCTACGCCGAGGGAGAGACGCGCGAGCAGTCGGACGAGCTGGCGCGGGAGTTGCGGGCCCTCGTCGACGAGATCGAGCAGGGAGAGGCGGCGGCCGCGCGCACCTGAGGAGCCCGCGCTTTGCTCCGGCCGAACGCAAAGGCTAAAGTTCAGCTTCACCCTCGACGAGGGTGCCCGCAACCGTAGAAAGGGCCTGATGGAACCGCTGCCGGATCTCGCGACGCTCTCCGACGAGGATCTCAAGAAGCTCATCGACGACCTGACGCGCGAGGAGGAGGAGGTCTCGTACCGCCGGCGGCTCCTGCACGGGAAGATCGACATCCTGCGCGCCGAGCTCGTGGCGCGGCTGCAGGCGACGCAGGGGAGGAGCGTCCTCGAGGCGGTGGACGTCGATTCGCTCACGGACATCCTCACCGGCAAGGCTGCCCCGCCTGCCTGATGGCGCACGTCTACTGCCCCGAGTGCGGGTACAACAACCCGGAGTCCGCGCACTTCTGCGCGAAGTGCGGCGCGGCGCTCGTCGTCCCCGAGGAAGGGGAGTCGACCGAGGCCTTCGCGGCTCCCGAGGTGCCGGAGAGCCTCGACCCGATCGAGGATCTCGGTGTCCAGGGCGCGGCTCTGATCGTCCGCTCCGGGGGCGGGCGCTCGGGCGAGACGTTCCCGCTCGATGGCGGCCCCACGACGATCGGCCGCTCGCCGGAGTGCGAGATCTTCCTCGACGACGTCACCGTGTCCCGCAAGCACGCCGTCCTCTCGAAGGGCGGCGAACACTGGCAGCTCGAGGATCAGGGGAGCCTGAACGGGACCTTCGTCAACCGCGAGCGAGTCGAGACCGCGGAGCTCAGGGACGGCGACGAGCTCCAGATCGGCAAGTACCGGCTCACCTTCCTACAGCGCTGATGAGCGTGACGGAAGCACCTTCCCGCCGCAGGCTTCTGACCATCGGGACGGTCTGCAGCCGCCTCAAGGACGAGTTCCCCGAGGTCTCGATCTCCAAGATCCGCTACCTCGAGGACCAGGGACTCCTCAACCCGCGGCGGACGCAGGGCGGCTACAGGCTCTTCTCCGAGGACGACGTCGAGCGCCTCGAGACGATTCTCCGCCTGCAGCGCGACGAGTTCCTGCCGCTCCGCGTGATCAGACAGGAGCTCGAGGCAGGCGCCGGCAAGCAGCGCCGTCGGCGCCGCAGCGTGGTCGACGCGGGGGAGGAGGAGCTCGACCTCGAGGAGCTCTGCGAGCGTGCGGGGATCAGCACCGATCGCGCGCGCGAGCTCGAGGAGTTCGGCCTGCTCGAGCCGCGGGTCGAGGACGGGCAGCGGCTGTACGCGGAGAGCGACATCGACATCGCGGCCGCCTGCGAGGCGCTCGCGCGCTTCGGAATCGGGGCGCGGAACCTCCGCGCGTTCCGTACGGCGGCAGACCGCGAGGGAAGCCTGCTCGAGGCGGTGATCGCGCCGGCCCTGCGCTCGCGGAGCGCCGAGCGGCGGCAAGCCGCTCTCGGCGACCTGCAGCGGCTGGCACAGAGCGCCCAGGAGCTCGCCGACCTGCTGCTGCGCCGCAACGTCCGCCGCCTCGTCGAGTAGCCTCGCGCGCGTGGCGGGGATCGATCTCAGGACGTGCGTCCGCGAGGTCCCGGACTTTCCGGAGCCGGGGGTCGGGTTCAAGGACATCTCGCCCCTGCTTTTCGACCCCGAGGCGCTGCAGCAGGCAGTGGGGGAGCTCGCCGACTGGACACGCGAGCGCAAGGCCGATCTCGTGCTCGGCGCCGAGGCGCGCGGCTTCTGGCTCGGTGCGGCGATCGCCGTCGAGGCCGGCTGCGGCTTCGTCGCGGCGCGCAGGCCCGGCAAGCTCCCGCCCGAGACCGTCTCCGCAACCTACGCGCTGGAGTACGGGAAGAACACACTCGAGGTCGCAGCGGACGCGATCGGCGACGGCGCCAGGATCGTCATCCACGACGACGTCCTCGCGACGGGAGGGACCGTGGAGGCGATCGCGGGACTCGTCGAGCACCTCGGCGGGACCGTCGTCGGCGTCAACTTCGTGATCGAGCTCTCGTTCCTCGAGGGGCGCGACCGCCTGACGAAGTACGACCTCTTCTCGCTCCTCACGTACTGAGAGCCCGCGGGCCGTCGTCCGGGGTTGTCTCTACAACGTCCTCATGTACGACCCGCTGACGAGCCGCTACGCGTTCGCCTGCCCCGTCCGAGGCGAGACGCACGTGTTGCTCTCGGCCTTCCGAAGCATCGAGCCGCTCCCGGGCGCGGCGCATCCGGCCGTCTTCCGCGTCCGCTTCGACTGCGGCTGCGGGGAGGAGCACGACGGGCTCGTCACGCACGAGGAGCTCGACTGGGCGCCGCTCGGCCTCGCCGCCGGCGAGTTCCTCAACCTCATGACCGCGCGCCTCGATCCCGTCGGCACGGAGCTCGGCGAGCTCGCCGCGGTGCACATCAAGAGGGGAGAGTGGCCGTGGAGCTTCTTTTGCTACCCGGAGGAGCAGCCGCGGCCCGTGTTCCCCTCGTCGTTCACGCTCCTCACTGCGGCCGACGGCACGGTCGGGCTCGCCGTGCGCTGCCCGAGCTGCCGGCACCTGTCGCTCAACCTCGTCTCGCAGCAGCACGTCGACGTCCCGTTCCACAACGACCGCGAGGTAGGCGTGGTGGAACACGTGTTCGCCGATGACGCGCTCGCGACTCTCGACGAGTTCCGGTCGGAGCTGTGGTCGGCGTCGTTCGACGCGCGCAGGCTTGCCCTCGAGTGATCCGGGGTACGCACCCCGGAGCCCGACTCGACCGTTTCTCCTTCATCGGGCAATCGAAAGGGTGAGAAGAGAATGCGCAGCTATGGCACGTACGACGCGTCCCGTGGTCTGACGCTCGCACTCGCTGCGGCGTTGGCCGGCCTCGCGCTCTGGGGCGCTGCACAGGTCGGGACCCAGACCACCGGACGTTTCTGGATCGCGATGGCGATCGTGGCCGGCGCCGGGCTGGTGCTCGCGCTGGCGAACCACGTGGGGACGTGGACGAAGGGGCTCAGGATGCGGATCTCGCCGAGCACCTTCATCCTTGCGTTCCTGCCGGTGCTCGTCTGCGTCGGCTGGATCCTGATCGCGAACCAGCCGGGGAACGGCTGGCAGGAGGGACGGATCCACTCCTGGAGCACTTCGATCGGCATCCTCGGACTCGTGCACTCGGTGGGCCTCTGGCAGGGAGTGCTCGCGTTCGGGTTCGGCCTCATGCTCGGCCTCTCGTTCGACGGCGTGCCCGCCCCGGTGGAAGAAGCCGCCGCCCCGGCATATGCCGGCCCGGCGGGCGTTCCCGCCGCGCATCCGGGAGTCGGAGCCGGACGCACGGCGGACGAGCCCGTCACGGCCGAGCGCCGTTGGACGGCCAGGCGTGGACCGGCGGCGAGTCCCGCGGAGGAGGGCGCTCCCGCCGAGCAGAACGTCCCCGCCGGGGACACCGAGCACACGCGGACCCGCATGCCGACGCGCTGACGGACGAACAGGAACCACCTCCGCGGCCGCCTCCCTCCGTCTCGAACGAGGGATAGCGGCCGCGGATCCCTGCCGGGAGGGATCACGCTAAAGGGGTAGGTCCCCCGATATACAGGACCAGGATGGACGCCTTGCCGAAGCCGCTCACACACCGGGGCTCGCGGTTGCTCACAGCGCACCTCGAGAGCCTCGATCCCGAGGCCGTCCAGGCGCGGGAACGGCTCGATCTAGAGCTCGGCGACGAGCTCGCGCACAAGCTCGTCTTCGCGCTCACGCCGCATCGGCCGACCCGCTGCGCGGCGTAGAGACGGTGGCTAGGAGCGCCGGCGGCCCGGTCGGCGCCGCGTCGGGGTCTCCTCGCCTCGGAGCCGCACGAGCAGCCAGATCCCGGCGAACGACACGAGCGCGAGCACGATTGCGGTGGCGCCACTTGCCCCGACGGCCAGGAGACCGAAGTAGATGTAGATGCTGAGGCCGACCGCCCAGATCACGGCGATCACGCCCTGATCGATGCTGGGCGGGCGCGGAGGACGCGGAGGAAACGGCATCGCGGCGATCGTAGTCGAGCGAGCGCGTCAGGGGCGGGGAGGACCAAAAAAATTCGCCGAGCCGGTCGCGGTTTCGTCCACAACCCCGGTCGACTTTCCGCTTCGGCCCTTGCGAGCCGCCCCGTACGACCTCCCGGTGCTGCTTCGTCCTACTCCCGCGCCGTGCTCGGCGCAAGAGGGAATGTATGGCCTCTCCGGACACGGCGCAAGGGCCCCGCGACACGAAAATGCCGCAATTTGCGAACGTTGAATAATCAACATTTCCACAGCGGTCTGTGCATCCTGTGGATAAGTGCGAGGGGAGGGGTGCAGTCGATTCCGTTCTCCGGCTACTTGACATAACATCGCTTATCGTGCACGGGACTTGATTCGCGGAGGCCCGGCGTGTTTGGGTAGGTTCGGCAGGCGGGAACGACGTCCAGGAGCGCCGATTGAGGGGGAACTTGTGACCACCGTCGAGATCGAGTCGATCCTCCAGAGCGAGGAGTTGACGACGCTGCTCGAAGCGTCGGAGTCGAGCGGCCAGCTGCGGCAGGTCGAGCTGATCGAGGTGCTGGAACCGCTCGAGCTCGATCCGCTCGAGACGGAGGCCGTCTACCAGGAGCTCGACCGGCGCGGAATCGAGCTACTCGCCCAGCCGGAGCGGGAGGCCGAGCCGGAGCCCGAGCCGCCGCCCGAGAAGGCACCTCCCGCGGCGCAGCCGCTCGAGACGACCACCGACGCGCTGCAGCTGTTCCTGCGCGAGGCCGGCCGCCACCAGCTCCTCACGGCCGCGCAGGAGGTCGAGCTGGCGAAACGGATCGAGCGCGGCGACAAACCGGCGAAGCAGCGGATGATCCAGTCGAACCTGCGCCTCGTCGTCTCGATCGCCAAGAACTACCGCAACCAGGGGCTTCCCTTCCTCGATCTGATCCAGGAAGGCACGCTCGGGCTCATCCGTGCCGTGGAGAAGTTCGACTGGCGCCGCGGCTACAAGTTCTCGACGTACGCGACCTGGTGGATCCGGCAGGCCGTGGCGCGCGCGCTCGCCGACAAGGCACGAACGATCCGCATGCCGGTCCACATCGTGGAGCGGATGCAGAAGATGAACCGGGCCGAGCGGACGCTCTGGATGGAGCTCGGCCGCGAGCCCACGCTCGACGAGATCGCGAACGAGGCGTCACTGCCGGTCGAGCAGGCACGGGAGGTGCGCGCCGCGGCCCGTGCGTCGGCGAGCCTCGACCAGCCGGTCGGCGACCAGGACGACGCCGTCTTCGGCGACTTCGTCGCAGGCGACGAGCCGCTGCCGGAGGAGCGTGTCGAGGGTGCGCTGCGGAGCCAGGCGCTCGCCGTCGCCCTCCAGGCGCTCGGAGAGCGCGAACGACAGGTTCTCATCCTCCGCTACGGGCTCGTGGACGAGGAGCCGAAGACGCTGGAGGAGATCGGCAAGCGGCTCGGCCTCACCCGGGAGCGCGTCCGCCAGATAGAGCTCGACTCCCTGCGCCGTCTCGCGAACCTCCGCGAGATGCAGATGATCGCTTCCTAGAGGCTTGATGTGAAATCGAGCCCGCTCGCGCCGCGCCTGGAACGGCATCCGGGCGCAACTCCTATTTCACATCAAGCCTCTAGCTCGCGAAGCTGGCGCCTCGCTCGCCGGGAGAAGGAAACTCCGCCAATGGGAGAGCGCGGCCTCAGCTCGGATGTTCTCGCCTGTCGCGAGCGAGCAGGTTTTGCGTGCTTAGCCGCAGGCCGGACCGCGCTCGCGCCCGCGCGGAGTTCCTTTGCCCAGGGAGCCGACGCGCAGCGTCGGCGAGCTATTCGGCCCGGAGGTAGTGCTCGAGTCCGGGAGCGGCGAGGCGAAGCTCGCGCAGCGCACGGGTCTCGAGCTGGCGGACCCGCTCGCGCGTGATGCCGAGCTGCGTCCCAACCTCCTCGAGGGTGTGCGGCGGCCCTCCGTCGAGGCCGAAGCGCAGGGAGACCACGCGGCGCATGCGCGGGTTCAGCTGCTCGAGCGCCCCGGCGAGCTCCCGCCCCCGCGCTTGCTCGGCGCTTTGCTCGTGCGGCGCGAGCGAGTGGACGTCCTCGATCAGGTCGCCGTAGAGACTCTCGCCGTCGCCCACGGGTGTCTCGAGGCTGACCGGGTTCTCGACGAGCTCGAGGAGCTCGCGAACCCGCTCCTCGGACTGCTGCGTCTCACGCGCGAGCTCCGCGAGTGAGGGCTCGCGGTTCAGCTTCTGCGCCAGCTGACGGCGCGCCCGGAGCAGCCGCCGCACCTGGTCGGCGACGTGAACGGGCAGCCGGATCGTCCGGCCCTGGTCGGCGAGCGCGCGCGTGATCGCCTGGCGGATCCACCACGTCGCGTAGGTCGAGAGCTTGTAGCCGAGCCGGTAGTCGAACTTCTCCACGGCGCGGATGAGGCCGAGGTTGCCTTCCTGGATCAGGTCGAGCAGCGGGACGTTGGCCCGCGTGTAGTTGCGCGTGATCGCCATGACGAGGCGCAGATTCGACTCGATCAGGCGCCGCTTGGCCCCCTCGTCGCCCTCGTCCTTACGGCGGGCGAGCTCGCGCTCCTCCTCGCGCGTGAGCAGCGCGCCGCCACCGATCTGGCGCACGTAGAGCTTGAGCGGGTCTTCCGCCGGCGCGTGCTCGGCGGCCGAGCCGTCGGCCGCAAACGAACTCTCCATCAAAGCCCTTATCGGCTCCGTCCGGAATCGGCTTTAGAAAGACCTAACCGACTTCGCCTACGGTGGAAGGGTTCGCTTACCGATATGGAGAAAAGGCTTCTCTAGGACGTAATGTGCGGCATCGCCGGATATAGCCTCTCGCAGCGCAGCGGCGTCGATCGGACGCTCGCGGCGCAAGCGCTGCTTGCCGGCATTGCCGATCGCGGCGCCGACGCGGTCGGATATGCGTATCGCGGCTGGGAGGACCGGTATCCGGTCGTCACCAAGCAACGGACGCCCGCGAGCCGTTTGCTCGATCGGATCACGGTGCCGGCGAATGCGACCGAGCTGCTCGTCCATGTCCGCGACTACACGAAGGGCCATCCGTCGATTCCGGCCAACAACCACCCCGTCCGCCACGGCCCCGTCGTGGGGATCCACAACGGGATCATCCTCAACGACGACGAGCTGCTCGCCCCCCACTCCTGCGCCCGCGCCGAGCCCAGGATGACCGTCGACTCCGAGGCGATCTTCGCGCTCGCCGCCCACTCGCAGAACGCGCCCCGCGCGCTCGAGGCGCTCGCGGGCTCGATGGCGACGGCATGGCTCGACCAGCGCGAGCCCGGCACCGTCTTTGCCGCCCGCGGCGTCGGTCGCCCACTCTGGCTCGGTCGAGGACGCGACGTCGTCTTCTTCGCCTCGACCCGCACCGCGCTCGAGATCGCGTCCGAGTACGCGCACGTGAGGCTCCGCATGAGCGAAGTACGGGACGGGACGTTCCTCGCGCTCCGGGCCGGCCGTGTCGCCCGCACCGCACGCTTCCACCCCGACCGCAGCTACGTCGAGGAACGCGCGCTGCCGGCCGTCCGGGCCCCCGGGCAGAGCGCGTACTGCCTCGAGCGGCTCGCGGCGATCGTGGCTGCGGCCGCCTAGCTCACTTCTGCTTCTGCAGCGTGCCGTCGCTCGCGACGTCCTTGCCCTGCTCGGCAAGGCGCTGCCGGACGAGGAACTGGAACGTCGACCAGGCGCCGCGGCGCGCGTCGAACATCCGATAGACCTGCCACTCCGTGAGGAGCGACTCGTCCTTTCGTCGCGCCTCGGCCCAGTCGGCGAACTTCGGTAGCCGTCCGAACTGCTCGGCGAGCACGACACCCTGGTCGACGGCCCGCTCGAGGCGCTCCTCCCCCACCGGAACGTCGAACCCGGCCTCTCGGAGAGCGTTCGTGAGTGAGCCGAATGTGTGCCAGTACAGCGACTTCGACGGAAGCCGGCCCTTGTGCTCGTCGATGTCGCGCGCTGTCGGAGGGCGGCCGAGCTCCTCACCGAGGGTGCGGAGGAGTCCGAGGAGCTCCTCGCGGGTGGCGAAGCGGCGCGGGACGAGGCCGGCGGCGCGCTTCGCCGCGTTCCACGATCCGAAGTGCTCGATCACGGTCTGCGGGTGCACCGCTGTCCCGGAGTCCGCGGCGAACTCCCGCATCGTGGGCGAGCGTCCTAGCCGTTCGGCGCAGGCGACGATCTCCGCCACGATCTGCTCGTCGGTGTAGCGCTTGCGGATTCCGGCCTGGAACTCCGCGAGCTCCTGCGGGTCGATCGAGGCGAGCGCCCGGTAGCGGGGCTTGTCCGCCATGTCAATAAGTGTAGAGCAGGTTGGGCAATCCGCAAGTAGCCCCGTGCAGGCCTGTCTCCGGGGCGATCCTGCCGAGCCGTGACGTACGCTCGCGCGATGCGTCTCCGTCCCCCACTCGCGCTCGAGATCGCCGCCGCACGCGGCGTTGCCGCGCTCTCGCGGCGGCTCGGGGCAGGCGGCGGCACGACGATTCCGGGGAAGCTTCTCGCCGAGCTCGACCGTGACGCCATCGACCGCCTCGCCGCGCGCCTCGCTACGGGGACGGCGGTGATCTCGGCGACGAACGGCAAGACGACCACGACCGCCATGGCCGCCGAGATCCTGCGTCCGCGGCGCCGACTCGCCCACAACGCGGCCGGCGCGAACCTCGTATCCGGCGTCGCCTCCGCCCTGCTCTCCGCCGGGAACGCCGACCTCGGGCTGTTCGAGGTCGACGAGGGAGCGCTGCCGGAGCTGATGCGGCGCCTGCGGCCGAGGGCCGTCTGCCTCGGCAATCTCTTCCGCGACCAGCTCGACCGGTACGGCGAGCTCGAGCTCGTGGCCGAGCGCTGGCGGGAGGCGGTGGCGGCTCTACCCGACGGCGCTCAGCTCGTGTACAACGCCGACGACCCACAGCTTGCCGCGGTGAGCGAGGGGCACACGGGCAGCGTCGCCTTCGGCCTCGACGATCCGCGCGTCGCTCGCCCGTCGCTCCAGCACGCGGCCGACTCGAAATACTGCGTCCACTGCGGCACGCCGTACGACTACGCGGCCGCGTACATCGGTCACCTCGGCGACTACCGCTGCCCGCGTGGCGACCATGCCCGGCCACAGCTCGCCGTCGCCGCCCGGGACGTCTCCCTGCAAGGGCTCGATCGCGCCTCCTTCCTCCTCGACACGCCGGAAGGCTCGCGCCGGATCGAGCTCGGTCTGCCAGGTCTGTACAACGTCTACAACGCCGTCGCGGCGGCTGGTCTCGCCCGCGCGCTCGGCGCGGAGCTCGAGGAGATCGCGGCGGGCCTCGAGCGCTTTTCCGCGGCGTTCGGCCGCTTCGAGCGCATCGCCGTCGGAGAGAAGCGGATCCTCCTGCTCCTGATCAAGAACCCGGCCGGAGCGAACGAGGCCGTCCGGACGCTCGTGGACGGTGGAGCTCCACAGGTGCTCCTCGTCGCGCTCAACGACGAGATCGCCGACGGGCGCGACGTCTCGTGGATCTGGGATGTCGACTTCGAGCCGCTGCTACCGGCTCTCCGGGCTTTGGTTGCGAGCGGCGGTCGTGCCGCCGAGCTCGCGCTGCGCTTCCGGTACGGCGGGCTCGACGAAGGAGCGATCGAGGTCGAGCCCGACCTCGGGGACGCACTCGACCGCGGGCTGGCGCTGACGCCGGACGGCGGCGAGCTCGTCGTCCTCCCCACCTACACCGCGATGCTCGGTCTGCAGCGGCTCCTCGCCTCCCGCGGGCTCGCAAGGCCGTACTGGGAGCGCTCGGCATGACGGCGGTCCGGGTCGGCCACCTCTACCCCGACTACCTCAACATCTACGCCGACCGCGGCAACATCGCCGTGCTCACCAGGCGCGCCGCTTGGCGCGGTCACGAGCTCGAGGTGGCGGCGCTGGGGATGGGCGACGCGGTCGTGCCGGGGGAGCACGACCTCTACTACGTCGGCGGCGGGCAGGATCGCGAGCAGCTCCTCGTGGCCGAGGACCTCGTGCGGAAGTCGGAGGCATTGCACGAGGCGGTCGGAGGCGGCACGGCCGTGCTCGCGGTCTGCGGCGGTTACCAGCTCCTCGGCCGCGGCTATCGCGGCTTCCACGGCGAGGACATGCCGGGCATCGGTCTCCTTCCTCTCGAGACCGTCGCGGGCGAGCGCCGGATGATCGGCGACGTGTTGCTCGAGTGCGAACTCGAAGCCGGAGAGAAGCAGACGCTCGCGGGCTTCGAGAACCACGCGGGCCGCACGCAGCTCGATCCGGGCTCCGAGCCGCTCGGGCGCGTGCTTGCAGGGTTCGGCAACGACGGCGAGAGCGGCTTCGAAGGCTGCCGCTCCGGCCGCGTGATCGGCACCTACCTCCACGGGCCGCTTCTGCCCCGGAACCCCTGGCTCGCCGACTGGCTGCTCGCGCAGGCACTCGCACACCGTCTCGGCACCGATGAGGCGCCGCAGCTCGAGCCGCTTCCCGACGAGCTCGAGCACCGCGCGCACGAGGTGTCCGCCGCCCGGGCGCGCTCCCGCGGCGGCCGCTTCTAGCCCGCTTTCGCGACCTTCAGGACCTTCTCGACCGCGACCCGCAGCGCCTCGGGCACCTCGCCGTTGCCGCGGTAACGCAACCATGCTTTCTGCGGCTTCCGCCCGCGATTGCTCGCCTTCAGCCCCGACACGGTCTCGAAGTCCGGGGTCAGCACGACCGTCCGTCGGCTGCCCGCGACCTCGCGGATCTGCCGGTTGACGATCCGCTCGGACTCCACGGGCGGGACACCGCGCGGTGCATCGCGATCGTGGACGACGACGTACGGGATGCTGCACGCGTTTGCGATGCGCGCGAAGAGCGGCATGTTCCCCTTGCCGCCGCACTCGAGCACGAGGATGCCCTCCTCGTCGGGGTCGACGCCGAGCGCGTCGAAGACGAGGGGGAACGTGAGCTTCTCGGTGCGGCCCTCGACGAGCACCGCGCAGCGCGCGAGGAAGAGCTCCGCGCGGTTGCTGTCGAACTCCGAGAGCGCGCGGAACGTCTCGGCCTCGGCCAGCGGCTCGGGCTGGAAGAGCGACGTCCCGCCTGACGGCGTGTGGCGGACGAGCGCGAGCTCCTCGAGCTTGTCGACGCTGAGGAAGACCGGCGCGTGCGTCGAGTACAGGATCTGGTTCCCCGCCTGCGCGAGCGCCCGCAGAAGCCCGTAGAGGCGGCGCTGGGCGTGCGGGCTGAGGTAGAGCTCCGGCTCCTCGATCAGAAGGACGAAGTGGCGCAGGTTGGAGCCGAGCAACCGTTCCATGCCGGCGACGAGCGCGAG
>JAICZB010000193.1 GCA_025933895.1 Thermoleophilia bacterium | reverse complement strand
CGCGTCGAGCGCCCAGCGAGCAGCCTCACTTGCGTCCTCGCCGGCGATGAGCAACGCCTTCAGCGCGCCGATCGGCCGGCCCCACGCGTCCGTCGAGCTGCCCGCGTCCCAACTCTCGCGGTACCGCTCGGCCGACCGCCGCAGCCATTCCGCCGCTCCCTCCCGGTCGCCCGCCATCAGGAGGGACAACCCGGCAGCCCAACCGGCGTTCGCGAGCTGGACGAGCTGCCGCTCGTCGAGCTCCCGCGTCTCGCCGGACGCATAGCGCGCCGCCGCGCGCTCGTACCGCTCGCGCCAGTCCACGCCCGCAGACTAGGCTCGGGCGGACATGGCGGACGACGACTGGCGCATCCGGATCGAGGTCGAGGAGGAGGAGCACGCGACCGGCCTGCTCGAGCGGCTCGGGGGCGATCTCGACTCCGAGGCACGCGAGCTCGCGAAGGACCTCGAGGCACGACGGCTCGCGGTCTCGCGCGACGGCGACGTCATCTTCGTCTACGCCGCGACCCGCGCCGAAGCGGAGCGCGCCCACTCCCTCGTCGAGGCGGAGCTCCGGAAGCAGGGCTTCGCCGCGAGGGCGAGCCGGATCGAGCACTGGCTCGACGAGGAGGACCGCTGGGACGACGAGCCGCCGGGCGAGACGTGGGAGGAGGAGGAGCTCGACCGCGGGTTCGCACCTTGGGAGGTGCGCGTCGAGTGCTCGTCCCGGCACGAGGCACGCAAGCTTGCGGAGCAGCTCGAAGCCGACGGCTACAAGCCCGAGCGCCGCTTCCAGTACCTGATCGTCGGCACCGCGAGCCGCGAGGACGCGGACGCGCTGGCCACGCGTGTCCACGGCGAGGTCGAGCCGGGCGGCGAGCTCGTGTACGAGGTCGAGCCGGCCAATCCCTTCGCCATCTTCGGCGGCATGGGCCTTTAGAGCCCACTCGCGCCGAAACAGCCACGTTGACGAAAGCGACGGGGAGGGTATTCTTTCCCTTGCGCCGCTCCGCCCAGGGGAATCAGCCGAGCGCAGCGCATCTTTTCGTTGGATGGCAGCACCGAAGCGTGCTGCGCATATGCAAGAAGCTATTCAGCAGCCGACCAGCTCAACACTGGAGGCGGCAGACCCGGTAGTCGCCGCCGCCCTCCGCGCGGAAGCGTGGGCGGGCGAGCCGTTCGTGCGCGAGGGCGAGGATCCGGCCGAGGCCCTCGGGGAGGGAACCGCCCGCCGCCGCGCGCTCGACGAGGCGCTGGCCGAGATGGACGCGGGTCGCAAGTCTCCGTCGCCGCAGTGGAAGGTTCGCCACGGCCTCCTGCTCGGACTCGAGCGCGTCCTGGCCGAGCCCGAACCGCGCACCGCCTCCGGCACGGCGCTCCGCCGCCACCAGGTCGACGCGCTCGCCGGGATGCTCACCGAGCTGATCGCCGCGAGCCAGCGCTACGACGAGGCGAACGGAAACGGGAACGGCCACACGGCGACGGCGGAGGAGCTCGAGCAGCAGCAAGTCGAGGACGAGGACGAGGACTCGACACTCGTGGTCGAGGTCGAAGAGGCGGAGCTTCCCGAGGAGCCGGCGCAGGACGACCCGGGCGCCGTCCGCCGCTACCGCTTCCGCCACCCGACCGCCTCCGGCAAGACGATCGCAGCGGCGGGCTTCGTCGAGGCGGCCCGCACGCTCGGCGTCCTGATCCTCACCCACCGCCGGCTGCTCGTCTCCCAGTTCACACGCGACCTGACCACCGAGGGCTACGGCAAGCGCCTGACCGACGTGCTCACGAGCGACAGCCGCAGCGCGAAGCAGGCCCCGCTCACGATTCAGACGTACGCCTGGTTCGCGCGGCACGTCGGCTCGATCGACCGCGACGCGTACCAGCTCGTGATCTGCGACGAGGCGCACACGGCGCTCGGGGAGAAGACCTCGGCCGCGATCCGCTCCTTCCCCGAGCCCATCTACATCGGGATGACCGCGACCGAGCAGCTGATCGCGAAGCAGGTCTCCGACGTCTTCCCCGCCTCGGTCGACGACCTGCCGCTGCAGGACGCCGCGCGCCGCGGCCTCATCGCGCCGCTCCGCGACCTGCGCGTACCCCCGGTCGCGGCGATCAACTCCGTGCCGATCGTCGGCGGCGACTTCGACCAGGAGATCCTCGCCAAGACGCTCGACCACCAGGCGCTGAACCAGGCGGCCGCGAGCCTCTACCGCAACCGCTTCGAGAACACGCCGGGCATCGTCTACGCGGCCGGCGTCGACCACGCCTACAACCTCGCGCAGGAGTTCCGCGCGGCCGGGCTGAAGGCGGAGGCGGTCTCGGGCCGGACGCCGCCGGTGCGCCTCGCCGAGACGCTC
The DNA here is from genome assembly GCA_025933895.1 of Thermoleophilia bacterium. Classification (GTDB taxonomy): domain Bacteria; phylum Actinomycetota; class Thermoleophilia; order Gaiellales; family Gaiellaceae; genus Palsa-739. The sequence goes on along the minus strand of JAICZB010000193.1, from coordinate 2,870 downwards.
GCCGCCTACGAGCGCGGCGAGATCAACGTGCTCATCAACGCGCAGTTGCTCGCGGAGGGCTGGAACTCGCCGCGCGCAACGGTCTGCATGCACCTCGCGCCGACGGCTTCGAGGCGCGTCTACCAGCAACGGATCGGCCGCATCATGCGGCTCCACCCGCGCAAGGAAGCGGGCATCGTCGTGGACTTCGTCCCGAAGGGCGCGACGCACAACGAGCGCGTCGTCTCGCTCCACTCGCTGCTCGACGCCGACTTCTACCGCGAGGGAGCGCGCGTGACTCCGGCGCCGCGCCGCCGCTCGCAGCGCCGCGCCCGCCGCCGCCTGACGCCGGCGCCGTGGCTCGTGCCGGTCACGCCCGACGTCCGCCGCCGCATCAACGTCATTCAGCGCGAGTGGCAGCGCATCGATCCCAAGTACCTCGACGAGGACGAGCAGCGCTACTGGGCCACGATCGCCGGCCGGCAGATCCGCTTCGACGAGCGGTCGTCGTTCGTCCAGAAGCTCACCGACCGGAGCGCGAGCAAGGCCGCGCTCGAGCAGTTCCTCACGACAGCGGCGGCCGAGAACCCGAACCGGCGGCTGCGGATGATGGCGCTGCAGGACCGCGTCTCGATGCGGGTCGAACGCGCCGACTTCGACGATCTCGTCACGCTCGTGACACAGGCGCCGACGTGGGAGAAGGAGCGACTGCCGGGGATCCGCACCCTCCTGCGCGCGGTCGGCGAGGAGAAGCCCGACGCGCCCGAGCAGATCCTCGCCCGCTGGACGTGGCGGCTCGCGCGCGCGACGCGCAAGGTGCAGGACCGGCGCGCCTCGGCGGAGTACCCCGAGGCGAAGCGCCTGCTCGGCGCGCTCGCGAACTCGCGTGGACATCGGCACGAGGAAAACGCCGCGAAGCTCGTCCAGGCGTCGCTCGAGCTTCCGCTGCCGGTGGGCGCCGCCCTCCTCGCCTCGGCAGAGGGCTACACGCCGCGCGCGACGAAGCTCATCGACGAGGCACGCGAGCGACTCGGCTCGATCCAGGAGGTCGCGCTCGCGCTCGCGGAGAATCTCCCAGCGCCGAAGCAGGGCGGCGGCCGCAGCAGGCGGCGCCGGCGGCGGAAGCGGAAGGGCGGCAACGCTGCCGCGAAGCCTCAGCAGCAGGGGAAGCAGAACGGCGCCGAAGAGGCGAAGCCGGCGCAGCCGACGGAAGCCGACGCCGCGGCAGCCGCCAAGGCCGAGCCATCGAGCTAGATCACGTTCAGCTCGCGGCGCTGGTCGGCTGCGAGGCAGAGGCGCGGCGTTTCTTCGGGGAGCTGTTGGGGCTGGAGGAGCTCGAGAAGCCCGAGCCTCTGCGCTCGCGCGGCGGCGTCTGGTTCGCGCTCGGCGGCGGCCATCAGCTCCACGTCGGCGTCGAGGAGCCGTTCGCGCCGGCCGGGAAGGCGCATCCGGCGTTTCGACTCGCAGCCGACGAGCTCGACGAGCTGGCGAAGCGGCTCGAGGCCGCGGGCGAGCGCGTCGAATGGGACGACTCCCTCCCCGGCGTCCGCCGCTTCTACACGGCGGATCCGTGGGGCAACCGGATCGAGCTGCTCGCCGCGACCTGAAGTTACGAAGCAGGCCCGCCGGCGCTCTCGCCGGCGTCGTCGCCGTCCTCCTCGCGTTCGCGTAGGAAGCGCGTCAGCTCGGCGGCGAGGCTCTCGCCGGAGGGGAGCTCCTCGGCCGCCTCCATCAGGTCGACGCGGCGCTCGAGCTCCTCGACGTAGGCCGCCGTCTCTGCGTCGGAAGCGACCGCCTCGGTCACCTGTTCGCTGTACTCCTCGGCGGCCTGCTCGAGCTCGGCCACGTCTATCTCCACACCGATGAGCTCCCCGAGCCGGCCGCACAGCGCGAGCGCAGCGCGCGGGCTCGGCGCGAGCGAGACGTAGTGCGGGACGGCCGCCCACAGGCTCACGGACGGAAGCCCCGCGAGGCGGCAGGCGTCGAGGAGGACGCCGACGATGCCGGTCGGCCCTTCGTACCGGGACGGCTCGACGCCGAGCTCCTCCACGAGCGACGGCTCGCTCGCAGCGGCGCTCACAGGCGCCGCCCGGGTGTGAGGAACGTCGGCGAGCAGCGAGCCGAGGGTGACGACGAGCTCGACCCGCAGTTCCTGCACGAGCTCGAGCACGAGCGACGAGTACGTCTTCCAGCGGAGGTTCGGCTCCACGCCGAGCAGGAGCACGGCGTCGCGGTCGAGACCCGGGATCGGGGCGTGGAGGAAGGTGTTCGACGGCCACTCGAGCTTCCGCGTCAGACCGTCTTCGAGCGAGACGGTGGGCCGCACTGCCTGGAAGTCGTAGAAGTTCTCCGAGTCGATCTCCGCGAACGACTCCGCGCCCCACTGCTTCGCGAGGTAGCCGCCGCCGAGCGTCGCGCCCTGCCCGCCGTCGTTCCAGCCGCGGAAGGCGGCAATGAGAACCGGGCGGCGGAGTTCGGGCCGCGAGGAGACGGTCAGCTCCGACACTTGCTCAGTCTAGTTGTCGGATCTCGCCGGCCCCGACCGGGCGCCAGAGACGGGCGGCGAGCCCAACCGTCCACCCGACGAGGGTCGCCGCGGTCGCGACGTGGAGCAGGACGAGCCACCACGGCACGTCCCCGTACGTCCGGTACTGCACCTCGCCGATCGTCATCTGCGCCGCGAGGATCGCGAGCAGTCCCACGCAGCCGCGCACGAGCCACGGATGAGTGCTGCGCCGCGTCCACGCCCACGCGGCGAGCACGAGGAAGACGATCCCGAACATGGCAACAGCGCGCACGTGCCAGTAGACCGCGGGATAGAAGGAGCCGAGCCGCGGCACGATCTTCGCGCCCGAGCTTCCCGGGAAACGTCCCGCAGCGGTCGCCGCCGT
>JAICZB010000071.1 GCA_025933895.1 Thermoleophilia bacterium | reverse complement strand
CGGCGACTCGGCGAGCTTGACCTGGAAGAAGCCCTCGCCGAGGTCGGCGTGCGCGACGATCGCCGTCCGCACGTCGAGCTGCTCGTAGCCGACGAACTCCGTGCGCGGCGCGCCGCTGAAACGCGGCTCGTAGCGCGTGCCACCCTGCCGGGAGATCTCCCGGTGCTGCTCCATCAGCCGGCCGTACTCCTCCTCGTTCACGGCGAGGCCGCGCTCGCGCGCGAGCTCCTGGGTCAGCTCGATCGGGAAGCCGTAGGTGGCCTGCAACCTGAATGCGTCCTCTCCCGTGATCTCGCCCTTCGACTCTGCTACTTCGAAGATCGCCATCCCGAACTGGAGTGTTTGCGCAAAGCGCAGCTCCTCAGCGAGAAGGATGTGGTGGATTTCCTCGCGGTGCGCGACGAGCTCGGGGTACGCCGGCCCCATCTGCTCGATCACGACATCGGCTAGATCCGACAGGAACTCGGACTGTGTCCCCATCCCAATCCGCTGGCCATGCTGGGCCGCACGTCGAATGATGCGGCGCAGGACATAGCCTCGCCCCTCGTTGGAGGGCGTCACGCCCTCGGCGGCAATGAACGTCATGGCGCGGCCGTGGTCGGCGAGAACACGATGTGCTTTCGTCGCGTCTTCGGACGAGCCGTACGCGACTCCGGACTGCTCGGCGACCCAGTCCATGATCAGCTGGTAGCCGTCGGTGTCGTACACGGACGCGACGTCCTGGACGACGCGCGCGAGGCGCTCGAGCCCCCAGCCGGTGTCGATGTTCTTGCTCGGGAGCTCTGTGAGCGTCCCGTCGGGGTGGAGCTCGTACGACATGAAGACGAGGTTCCCGAACTCGAGGAAGCGCTCGCAGCGCGTGCAGCCGGGCTTGCACTCCTCAGTGCCGCAGCCGGTCTCCTCCCCCCAGTCCCAGTACAGCTCCGAGTCGGGACCGCACGGGCCCGGGCCGCCGACCGACCAGAAGTTCTCGGACGACGGCAGCGGCACGATCCGCTCCGACGGCATGCCGATCCGCTCCCAGTGGCCGATCGCCTCTTCGTCGGGGCCCAGCTTGAGGCCGGGATCGCCTGCGTGCACGCTGACCCAGAGGCGATCCCAGTCGAGCTTCAACCGCTGCTGGATGAACTCGGTGGCGTACTCGATCGCGCCTTCCTTGAAGTACCGGCCGAACGAGAAGTTGCCGAGCATCTCGAAGAAGGTGAGATGGAACGTGTCGAGCCCCACGTCGTCGATGTCCGGGGTGCGAAACACCTTCTGGCATGTCGTCGTGAGCGGTGCCGGCGGCGACTCGCGGCCGAGGAAGTACGGCATCTGCGGTTGCATGCCGGCGCTCGTGTAGAGCGTCGAGCGGTCTTCGGCGCGGGGGATCAGGGAGGCGGAAGGGACGCGCAGATGGTCCTTCTCCTCGAAGAACGCCTGGAATCCGTCCCGCAGCTCGGCCGTCGTGTGCACGGCGGCCATTCTAGGAGTGAGGGTGTCAGGGGACGACCGGGAAGGTCGCTACCCTCGCTCCCGTGTCGCTGGATGTTCTGACGCCGGTCGCGCCACGGCGCCGGAGGCGCCGCTACCGGGCCGGGAGGGTCGCGCTCTTCGTCCTCGCCGTGGTCGCCGCCGCCGCGGCGGGCGTGTGGTTCGGACGCCGCGCGGCCGCAAGGCCGCAGCATCACACCACCGCAGCCCTGCACCGGGCGCCGGCGCCGGCGCCGAGGAAGGTCTCGCACGACTCAGCCTCGAAGAGGCCGCCGCGCCTCGTCTACGGGACGCCGCTCCTCGCCGGCGCACACGTCCGCATCGGCGCCCCGGCTGCGATCCTCGTGGACGAGGACACCGGGCGCGTGCTCTGGGCCGAGCGCCCACACGAGCGGCGGAAGATCGCCTCGCTCACGAAGATCATGACCGCGACCCTCGCGCTCAACGAGGTGCCGTGGCAGAGCACGGTCACGGTGGCCCGCTCCGTCACCCGCGTACCGCTCGTCCGCGAAGGGCTCCGCACCGGCGAGCGAGTCAAGGCGTGGAAGCTCTTCTACTCGCTGCTCCTCTTTTCGGGCAACGACGACGCGAACCAGCTCGCGATCTCGAGCGCCGGCTCGGTGCATGCGTTCCTCCGCGAGATGAACGACGAGGCGCACACGCTCGGGCTGCGCGACACGCACTACACGAGCCCGAGCGGCATCCGCGACCACGGCAACTACTCGACTCCGTGGGACCTCGCGGCGCTGACCCGCTATGCGCTCCGGAACCCGCGCTTCAACGACCTCGTCCGGACGAAGGAGATCCACGTGCGGTGGGCGGCGCCGACGAACTCGAAGATCTACGTCAACAACAACTTCCTCCTACGCTCGTACCGGGGCGCGAACGGCGTCAAGACGGGCTACACCTCGGAGTCGGGCTGGTGCCTCGTCGCGACCGCCACACGGCACGGGAGGAGGCTGATCGCGGTCGTCCTCGACTCGCCGAACCTGTACGCCGACGCCAAGCAGCTGCTGAACCTCGGTTTCTCTCACCCGTAGGACGGCTACGGTTCCTGCCGCGGCGCCGGGACCGGCGACGCGGGGTCGTGGAGAAGTGCCGATGAGATTGCCGTCGTTCGCAGCCGGGACCGATCTCGCCGTCGATCTCGGAACGGCGAACACGGTCGTCTTCCGCCGCGGCGAGGGCATCGTCCTGTTCGAGCCGTCGGTCGTGGCGATGGACCAGCAGACCGGACAGGTGTACGCGGTCGGCGAGAAGGCACGGCAGATGCTCGGGCGCACGCCGGCGACGATCGTCGCGACGCGGCCGTTGCGACACGGCGTGATCGCCGACTTCGAGACGACCGAGCAGATGCTCGGCCAGTTCATCCGCCTCGTCGGCGGCAGCGGACTCCGGCGCGCGGTCATCGTCTGCGTCCCGAGCGGCCTGACGCAGGTGGAACGCGATGCGGTGGTCGAGGCGACGCTGGCGGCCGGTGCGCGCGAGGCGCACCTGATCGAGGAGGCGATGGCGGGCGCGATCGGCGCCGAGCTGCCGGTCGAGGAGGCCGTGGCGTCCCTCGTCGTCGACGTCGGCGGCGGCACGAGCGAGATGGCCGTGATCGCGCTCGGCGGGATCGTCGTCTCGACATCGCTGCCGGTCGGCGGCTACGACCTCGACGACGCCATCGTCCGATTCGCCCAGGACCAGCACCGGCTGCTCGTCGGTCACGAGCAGGCCGAGCGGGTGAAGATCGAGATCGGGAGCGCGCTCGAGGGCCACGCCGCGGTCACCCAGGCGGAAGTCGCGGGCCGCTACATGTCGACGGGGATGCTCGCGCGCGTCACCCTCGGCGAGGACGAGGTCCGCCAGGCGCTCGAACGTCCGCTCTCGCGGATCGTCACGGCGCTCAAGGACCTGCTCGAGCAGACGCCGGCGCAGCTCGCGTCGGACATCGCCGACCGCGGCATCACGCTCTGCGGCGGCGGTGCGCTCCTGCCGGGGTTCGCGGATCTGATTCGCGGCGAGACCGGCCTCCCGGTCAGCCGCGACCGGGAGCCGCTGACGACGGTCGCCCGCGGCGCGGGCGCGGCGCTCGCCGAGCTCGACGCGCTCAGGCGCACACAGCGGCGCGGTCGCTCGCGTCGGCGTCGTCGCGGGTGAGGCGGGGATACTCCCGCCATGCAGATCTTCAATCTCTTCGACGGCGAGACCGACGTCGGCCCCGACGGAACCGAGCCGCCGGGCTACCTCGCTCACGCCGTCCGGCTCGGGCCGAAACTCGGCGCGTCGCTGCTCGGCATGAGCATCTACGACCTGCCGCCCGGCGAGGCCATTTGCCCGTACCACTTCGAGTGGACCGACGAGGAGTGGCTGATCGTGGTCTCCGGCTCTCCGACCGTTCGCACGCCGGAGGGCAAGACCGTCCTTAGCCCCGGCGACGTCGCATGCTTCCCGGCCGGGCCGAGCGGGGCGCACCGCGTCGGCAACGCGTCCGACGAGCCGGCGCGCGTAGCCCTGCTGTCCACGAAGAACGAGTTCGGGATCGCCGAGTACCCCGACAGCGACAAGGTTGGCGTATGGGCCGGCGACGCGCACTACATGCTCCGCCGCGGCGAGCAGCTCGACTACTGGGATGGGGAGCGATAGCTCAACCCGCCGCTCCGTCTAGCCGATAGGGCCCGAATGGCAGACTCCAGCCTCGACGATCTCCGCGGCGAGCTCGCGGACCTCGAAGCCGAGGAGGCGCAGCTGTCCGCAACGCGGAAGCGCCTTCAGGATCAGATCGACTTCGGGTTCGAGAGCGGGACGACGCGCGACCGCGAACGCGAGGTCTCGGACGAGCGGCAGGAGCTGCACCGCCGCATCGCCGCACTCCGCGAGCGGCTCGGCGCGCTCCAGAGCTCGCTTTAGAACTCGACCGAGGACGCAGGATCGCGCCGACCAGCGCGGCCGGACAGTCCGTGCTTCATTTCGATGCGAGTTCTTAGGCCGAGAATCCGGCCGGCGCTGCTGTAGCGTCCGCACGGTGCTGCGTGAGATAGCGGAATACCCGAACTCGTTCGGGCCGCTGGCGCAGGGCGACGAGCGGATCGACACCGGCCGTTACACGCTCTGCCTCGGCGCCGGCTCGACCTGGAACACGGTGCAGCGGCAGCGCTTCCCTCTCGAAGACGTCGACGACGTGCTCGCGGAGGTTCGCGCCGAGTTGCGTGCACGTGGACGGACGCAGACGCAGTGGGAGGTCGGCAGCTCGGCGCCGCCGGGGCTCGTCGACGCCCTGCTCGAGCGTGGGCTCGTCCCCGACAAGGATCCGTATGCCGTGGCCGTCGTGCTCACCCGCGAGCCGCCGGCGATGGACCCGGCCTTCTCTGCGCGGCAGGTCGAGACGCTCGAGGAGCTCGAGGCCGCGGCCCAGGTCCAGTGGGAGGCGTTCGGGGCGACGCCGCAGGAGATCGAAGAAGCCCGCCGCCTCCTGCCCGAGCGGTTCCGTGACAGCTCCAACCTGAGGCACGCGGTCTGGCTGGAAGGGGAGATCGTCTGCACCGGCACTGCGACGCCGACCGAGCATGGTCTCCTCCTGTACGGAGGAGCCACGGCTGCTCGGGCCCGGGGTCGAGGTGCCTACCGCGCGCTCATCCGCGCACGCTGGGAGGACGCCGTGGCGCTCGGAACCCCGTCGCTCATCACACAGGGAGGCTCGATGTCACGCCCGATCCTCGAGCGCCTCGGCTTCGAGCGAGTCGGCGAGGTTCACATGCTCCTGGACAAGCTCTGCTGAACGCGACGGCGCTCCAGGAATGGCGCACGTAACGTCAGCCCGAGGAGGAGGAGGAGAAGAGCTCCGATGCCTCCCCCGATCGCCAATCCGGTCGGGAAGGCTCCCGACGAGCCGGCGTACGTGCTGACCGTTCCCCGGCGAAGCGCGAGCCGCAAGATGTTCTGCATCCTCGGGCTCGCAACCTCCCACTGGAACCGCCAACCGCGCGGCCCTCTGGCGCCAGGCGTCAACACGACTCCCGAGGCTCCTTGCGCAGGCGGGTAGTAGACCATCGGTCCCCAGTGGGAGACCCCGGAAAGCAGCCAGGCGGCGTGCCCGGCGGGGAACTCGGCCATCGAGGTCGAGAAACGTCTGAAGAGTCCTCTCGAGTAGCGGACTGCTGCCGCGGCCGTCGTGCACCTGCAACCCCGCGTTCCGGGAGACATGTAGTCGTGCCACCAGGCTTCGGCCGCCTGTCCCCGTACCAGTCCGACCTTGCCGGTCGGGGTGACGACACGGAAGTGGTCGAATGCTTCCTTCGCGTTCGCCGCCGACGGCAGCATCAGCAGGACCGAGGCCACGGATAGCGCGAGCGCGAAGTGCGACCTCCGCATCGTCCTCTGATTCTACGACCCTCGGCGTGGCTATTCGTGCGCGAGTGGGTCGCCGCTGCAAGGCGGCGCCGGCGGTCGTCACTACTCCTCGTTGAGGCGGAGAGCCATCCGGATGCCGTGGTCATCACGTGAGATCACGCGATAGCCGAGCCGCTGGTAGAGGCGGGCCGCGCGGTTCCCGGTGTCCACGCTCGGACTGAGGCGCGCGAAACCCGCCTGCCGCGCGACTCGTGCGAGCTCGATCAAGAGCCGCTCGCCCAGGCCCCCGGCCACGGTAGCCATCGAGCACCGCAACAGCGATCTCCGGCGTCTCGTGGGATGCAGAAGCGTTCGCTCGGGAGGAGGCAGTTCGCGAGCGGGACTCCAGGCAAGCGCCTCGTAGAGAGCCCACCTGACCTCCTCGACATCGTCCGCGGTCAACTCGCGGATCACCGTCCCCGTCGACTCACCCACCGGACCGACGCGCGACGAAGACGTACTCGCGACTGTCGTCGTCGAGCGGTTCTCCGGCGAATCCGCCGTAGAGAGCCTCGACCCGCAGGCCCGCAACGTCGAGGAGCCCCAGCCATTCGTTCTTGGTCGCCCACCAGAGCGAACCGGTTCCACCATCGTCCAGGGCGATGTCGACCCGGTTGTCGCCGACGCTGTAGTGGTTCGTGTGCGGCACCGCCGTGTCGGCATGCTGGCCGTCCAGGGCGGACGCGACGTGATGGTCGAAGGCGAACGCGTTCCAGGCGAAGCGACCGTCAGACCGAAGCGAGGCCGCGACCCGCTCGAAGCAGCGGCGACGATCGGCCCAGGTGGGGAGATGCAGCAGCGACCGGCCTGGGCAGTAGATCAAGGCCGCGGGTGCCTCGAGCTCGAGCTCCCGGATGTCACCTTCGCGCAGGTCGAGCTCGACTCCCTCCTCGACCGCGCGCGCTCGAGCCTGCGCGAGCATCGCCGGCGAAGAGTCGATCCCGATTACACGCCTGCCCGTTGCCTGCGCGACCGGGATGGCGACGCGCCCGGTGCCAACCGCCAGCTCGACCAGGGCCCCCTCAGCCTCACGGGCTAGACCGACGTAGAACGGGACATCAGCGGCGCCGCTCGGCCAGTCCGCATATCGATCCGCCCAGGAGTCGTACCAGCTCGACATGGCACCACCCTAGGCGCGAACCGACGCGGCGTTCGCCTGACCGCTAGCGGGCGAGCGACTCCTCGTCCTCGGCGATCGTCTCGCGGATCTTCTCGAGCGAACGCCGGATCAGGCGGGAGACGTGCATCTGCGAGATCCCGACCTGCTGTGCGATCTGCGACTGCGTCAGCCCCTCGAAGAAGCGGAGCTGGAGGATCTTCCGCTCGCGCTCGTCCAGCGCCTTGAACCCCGGCGCGAGCACCGCGCGGTCCTCCGAGACCTCGTACTGGTGCTCCTCGGTGCCGAGCGACTCGAGCGGGTCGAGGTCGTCGTCGTCGCCTCCCCCGCCGCCGACCGAGAGTGAGAGGGACGTGTACGCGCGGCCCGACTCGAGCGCCTCGAGCACTTCCTCCTCCTCCACGCCTGCGGCCTTCGCGAGCTCCGGGATCGTGGGCGAGCGCGCCAGCTGCACCGTGAGCTGCTCGACGAGCCGCGAGAGCTGGACGTTCAGCTCCTGCAGCCCGCGCGGCACGCGCACCGACCAGCCCTTGTCGCGGAAATGCCGCTTGATCTCGCCGATGATGTTCGGCGTCGCATAGGTCGTCAGCTCGACGCCGCGCTCGAGATCGAAGCGGTCGATCGCCTTGATCAGCCCGATCGCGCCGATCTGGACGAGATCCTCGAGCTGCTCGCCGCGGTAGGAGTAGCGCCGCGCCAGGGAGCGCACGAGCGACATGTACTGCTCGATCAGCTGCTCCCGCGCCTGGAGGTCGCCGTCCTCGTGGTAGCGGCGAAGGAGAATCTTGTCGTCGATCCGGGTCATGTCTCCGTCCCTGTAGTCGCGAGTCGCTTCGTCAGCTCGACCCACGCGGCGCCGTCGCGCTCCTCGACCTCGTGCGTGTCGCACACAGTCTCGAGGACGCGGTGGAGGTCGAGACCGCCGTCCGTTTCGGTCGCATGCATCTTGTCGGGCGGGAAGGGCCCGAGCGCAGCGCGCAGCACTCCGTCGTCCGCCGAGAGGGAGACGACGACGTCGCCCTGGTCGTCGCGAAGCCCGAGCAGCGCCTCGATCCCGACCTGCAGGTCGTCGAGGTCGTCGTACGTCACGTCGAGCCGCATGGCGAGGCCGCCCGTGACGAGATGCGCGATGGGGCGAAACTCCTCCTCGGCCGGAATCGTGAGCCGGATCTCGTCGGCCGTCACGTGCCTGCCTCCCGCAGCTCGTCGGCGAGATCGCTTTCGCGCCGGTCCGCGGCGTCCTTCCCCGTCTGCACGGCGTGGCGCCAGTCGCGGCGCGCCTTGAAGTCGGCGGCGCCGAAGCTCACGCCGGCAGCGAAGCCGGAGACCTTCTGGACGGGACGCGTGATCGCCATGCTCACGGCACGGACCGCCGAGTCGACGCTTTCCGCAGCATCGACGGCGCTGTCCGTAATCCGGTCCACCTTGTCGAGTTGCCCGTTAACGCGGTCCACGCTGCCTCCGACCTTGCCGATCACCGGGAGCACTGATTCTCCCGCTCCACGGATCAACGCGGAAAGGTGCGCGACGGTTCCGGCCAGCCGCACGAGGAGGTACGCAGACGAGATTCCGACGGCGAAGAGGAACACGGCCAGAGCCAGGCGCCAGAGGTCGCCCCACGTGAATGCCGCGAGCAGCATCCTCCGGCGATCTTAGTCCGACGCACCGATCAGCCCATATCCGACGACCGCATCGCGGTCGTAGAGGACCGCGGCCTGTCCGGGCGCGACGCCGTACGCCGGCTCGTCGAGCTCCAGGCGGAAGCCGCGGGCCGTCGGCTCGACGCGCGCCGGGACCGCCGGAGAGCGGTAGCGCAGCTTGGCCTCGACCCGATCGGTTTCGGAGTAGAGGCGGCCGCGGACGCTCACCTTCGTGCGCGCGAGCGACTCCCGCGGACCGACGACGACGGTGTTGGTGGACGGCCGCGCGCCGACGACGTAGAGCGGCTCCGGGGCGGCGAGCCCGAGCCCGCGCCGCTGGCCCGGCGTGAACCGCCAGAAGCCGTCGTGGCGGCCGAGCTCGGTCCCGTCTTCCGCGACGATCGGTCCCTCCCGCGGCTGGAGCCCGTGCCGGCCGAGGAACGCGCGGTAGTCGTCGCCCGCGAGGAAGCACGCCTCCTGGCTCTCCGGGCGCCGCGCCGCGGCCAGCCCGGCGCGCTCGGCCTCGGCCCGGGTCGCATCCTTTTCCTGCTCGCCCAACGGGAAGGAGATCCGCGCAAGGTGCCCTGGGTCGAGCGCCGCGAGCATGTAGCTCTGGTCCTTGGCCGGATCGGCGCCGCGCGCGAGTAGGAGCCGCCCGTCTCGCTCGACGATGCGCGCGTAATGGCCCGTCGCCAGGCG